>JAUHWE010000246.1 GCA_030424825.1 Verrucomicrobiia bacterium | reverse complement strand
TCGACTGCGCCCTTTCCGGTTGCAACGACTGATTCACGAAACAACGTCTTGTCGAAAGATCCTCCAAAGCCGATCATTCCGCTCGACTGCCCTTCGAATGAGAGCATCGCCTTCTTGTATCCCGGTGTCGAAGACTGGGCTAGATTCTGGGCGATCGCGTTATTCCACGTTTCGAGCCCAGACATGGAAGCCGCGTTTTGATAGATACCGTTCAACATTTGGCAAACGACTAAGCAGTCGACATGCCAAAAGTGTAAGTATCTCAGCGACAGCTTCTTATGAAAACCGCTTCATTGCCGGGCACTTTTTGCCCTTCTGAGATCGGCAATTCTCTCCCTGAAACCCGCCCTAAGCCTCGTAATTGCAATCGATTTCGGTGACCTGACCGCAGGCACAGGTCACTACGATTTTCGTGACACGTCCCTCTTCCGTGACATAGGCGACACGGCTTCCCGATTCACCTTCGGACTCCTCCACTAAACAGCTCTCGGACACGTCGTCTTTGTCGAGAGGCTCCATACCTCGGGCAGCGCTTTCCGGAGAGTCTTTCGACTTTTTTGGCGAGTCGCCAAGATTTTCGCGGCCTGAGAGAAAGTTGTCCATCTGAGATTGTCGGTACCTTATTTAAAAGACGGCGCATCGCCCTCTTCAATTTCCAGAGTGTTAAAGGTCTCCGATAAAACAAGGCTTATTGATATGCGGTCATTCGCATCCGCCGAAGGATGCATAAACGGGAGCGGTTGCGTGTCCCCGAAAGCGCTGATCTCTCGAAACTGCTCCCCGTCTACCCCATAATACTCCATTAGCCTGCGGGTCGAGTTCGCCCGGTCGCTTGACAACTCCCAGGCGGAATAGTCATTTCCTCGTCCTTGGAATCCTTCGGAAACGTATCCGTCTACCCGCACCTTGAAATAGTGGCGGTGCACAAGCCAGGACATCTGCTCGAGCACGAACTCTCCCCAGTCAGTATAGGTAGCCGTGTTTTCAACGAAGAAAGGATGGGCGTCCCGGTCGTACAACGTGACTCTCAGCCCGTCCGATGTGACCTCTAGCTCGATCGACTTTTCCGGGTCGGCACTGTCGACATTCAGCAACTCCATGAAGGCTTGGGCCATATTCATGAGGACCTTAATATCGGAGATCTTGGCTTTGCCTTTCTTCTCCCCTTCCGTGTCGTTCTGAGAATTGCCTTCCTGAGGAAGCACTCCCATCGAAGCGTCCAAAGGCGTGTTGTAGGGATCCTGGAAAAACTGGGCCATCTGAATACGGTCTTCCTCACTCTGGGAGGTCAGCCACAGGACCATGAAGAGCGCCATCATCGCCGTTACGAAGTCCGCATAGGCGACTTTCCAAGCCCCTCCGTGGTGTTGATTGCTTTGCTGCGACATTAATCTGAGGCGGACGGCCTAGCCGCTGGTTGCCGATTTCAGGATATTCTCGAGATCATCCGCGTTGGGAACCTGCCCGGCTTCCAAACTGCGTCGGGCCAGCTCTACCGCCATGATAGGCGCCAATCCCCGAGCAAACGCACCGATGGCCCGAGACATGCAAATATAGTAGCTCTCTTCGGACTCATTGTTGAACTCGATCAAGTTACAGAGGGGGTTCACAAAACCGTAAGCCGCGAAAATTCCGTAGAACGTTCCGCTCAACGCGGCAGATACCTTGTATCCAATCATCATTGGCCCTTGGTCGATGACGCCCATCGTCACGATAATACCCATGACCGCCGCGACAATCCCGATACCGGGAAGCGAATCCCCTACAAGGTGGAGGACGTTTATCGGCCCGTGGGCAGCATGCTTTTTCGCATCGATCTCCGCCTTGAGAAGCGGCTCCAACTGGTCCGGTTTGATCTTGCCGTCAATGATCGGGCGTAGAGCCGAACACAAGAAAGTGACCTTATCTTCGCTGGCCAAGAATTTCGGGTAGTTTTGAAAGATAGAGCTGGATTCGGGAGCGCTCACATGCTCATCCAAAGCCAAAAGCCCGTTGCGACGACCCAGCATAAACATTTCGTACAAAATCTTCATCAGATCCAGATAGTCATCCTTGCTCGGACCCCCACCTTTCAACGCGCCTAGCACCGCCCCGATCGTCTTTATAAGAACAGCTTTCGGCGCGCAGATAATCACCACTCCAAGCGTAATTCCCCCTAGGGCAATTACTTCCGATAGATGGAAGAGCGACATTGGCTTGCCGCCGGCGAGCACAAACGCAGTGAGCGTCGACGCGATGACGACTATATATCCGATGATGATAAACATAACTCTGGATCTCCTCTATCGACTGAAATCCGGAGAGCTTAACGCCCGTTTTGCGGGTATTACTTATGCATCACGCTCGTGATATAGCTTCGTAAGCTTATGATGGCCTGAGAGTGAATCTGACAAATCCGGGATTCCGTGAGGCTAAATACCTCCGCGATTTCCGCTAGACGCATGTCTTGAAAGTAATACATGGCGAGCACCTTACGGGGCACTTCGGGCAATTGGTTGATTCGCTCCGCTACCAACTGAGTAACTTCGTCCTTCTCCATCTTCGACGTGACCGGGACAATTCCCTCGTCAGGAATGATCTCATTCAGGTCGGTCGAGTCGGAATCGTCCCCTCCCGAACCAGACGCATTGTCAAGAGGCAGAAAACTGATCGGACGGACTTCCGCCATCAATGAGTTGTACTCCTTGTGAGTCAGGCCGAGCTCTCCCCGGATCTCTTCTTCTTCCGCCGGGCGGCCAAGTTTCTGCTCTAGCTCCTCGACCGTTTTACGGAGTTTTTTGAAATTCGTGCGGGCATTCCGAGGCATCCAGTCCATTCGGCGCAACTCGTCGAGAATAGAACCGCGGATGCGCATGGCCGCATACGAGCCGAACGACTTCTTCTGCTCCGGGTCGTATTTCTTGAGCGCGTTGATCAATCCGGTGATCCCGACGCTGTGCAAATCCTGCTCGTCTATATGAGGAGGCAAATTGATTTTTATACGGGCGACGATCGACTTGACCAAGGGAAGGTAGGTCTCGAAGAGGGCTTCCTGCTGAACCGGCGGTTTCGACGATTCATCGTTTTTAGCGTATACCTTGGCTACTTTCGCCTTGTCCATTTTTACTTCTTTTTTGGGGCTCTTAACTATCGTTTGGTTCATGGTGTTTTGTCCCTATACGGGTTTCGCTGCTTGCTCTTTAGCTTCTTGTCTATTGCGCTCTTCAGCCTCGACCATCGCCGCGACGGCGGTCTGATGCTTCTCCATGAGCATTTCCTTTACATTCCTTATCCAAATAAATGCGATCCATCGGAACAGAATCCCGAGGACAACGCTGCCGATACTCGCCTGAAAGAGACTCTCCGTCGGCGTTTTGCCGCTAACGAGCGCCATCACGAATACGACGGTGAACCCTATCAAGCCTCCCAGTATGATCGCGAACTTCATGCGCTTGCCATCTCCTCACTCTTAGAGGATTCCACCGTTTCCCCTAGCGGGGCATTCCTTCTCGCCGAAGCAAGTTCACGCCCTTGGGGAAAAGTCTTTTCCAGTAAGTAGCTAAACGGATCCATCGTATAATCGCCCGCAGGGTTGGGACCGTAGCTAAAAAATAGAGGTCGCGCCGCTTTTCCCAAAGCAAACTTCCAAAGCTTTCCCGCTTTTCGCGTTTCGTCCAGATGTGTGAATACAATGTGCGTCGCTCCCATTCGATTCCCTGCCAGCATCGCATCAGATATTATCTCGGTTTCGTAAGCGGCATTCACCACTAGGATACGTTCATCCGCACCCATCTCCTCTAGCAGTTCACGGCAGTTTTCCACTGCCTCTGAATCGCTTAGATTAAGCCCTGGCATATCGACGTAAATCGGTTTCCGGTCGGAACGTTCTTCAATCTCATCGAGCGAACGGTAGAGCGGAGCCCCCATAATCTCGCAAAAGGCTTCCAGCCCGTCCGATGAATTAGGGACCGATCCATCGATCTTCAAAACAACGGGTTCCAAACCATTTACAAATACATCAGCAGAGAGCGCTTTGCTCATTGCGCTTGTTTTCCCCACGCCACTGGCACCGATAAAGGCGCGGCAGTCCCCCTTCAAAGTAGAGCGTGACTGCGGAAACTGACTACGTAGCCAATCACAAATCCGGCTGTAGATTTCCATTGTCGGGACTGCGCCCATCTTCCGAAACTCCAATTCATAGCGAATACGCTCAATCATCGTGTCATCGAACCCTACTGAACGAAGCATCGAAACGGCTCGCTCCACGTATTCAAGGGTCCCCCTTTTCACAGGATTAGCAGCCGTTCCCAATTTGGGGCTTGCTCCGTGAATCGTATCTTCCGAAATGTTTGAGAAGTAGCTATCCCCCGCGACCTCTTTTGAGGTTTTTGAATACAAATTCGCAATCGGATTTTTGGGTTCAGCAGAATCAGAATCCTTAGGCTCTGCGTCAGCTTCGCTGGGCAATTCTTTCTCAGTAGGCAACTTTTCCCTTTCAGCATTCGGTACCGCTACTTTATCCGGTTCTGTCTTTCTGTTGGCAGGCACTTCTACCACAATTTCCAATCGAGGGCTCTTTAGAAATCCCGTCAGGCCGCCATTAACCTGTTGCTTGACCGAAACTACTTTGGCTGACTCGCCAAATTTTTCCTTTATAGCGGATACCGCCTTTGCGGCATCGTCGGCAACGATCTTAAATCGCAGCGCTTCCGCTGTCTCTTGTTTCGATTCAATATTAGGAGTACTCATGTCGATCTCTTACGTAGGGCTAGTTGCTTTGGGTCATCCCAGCGAGCTCCTCCCTTGGGGCCCCTTTCGCGTTCTCCGACATCTTCCGCATCTGGTCCTGCACAAACTCTGGGAAGACTATGATTGAATGGTTCTGTATCTCAGTAGCCGCAGGCAATTCCTGGTAGCTAAGAATATTCAGCTTGGGAAGAGAGGGTTCGAAAAAGCGTTTGAACGGCAAGCGTATCTCCGCTGCGGTTACAAGTACTGGCATAAGTCCGTTCTCAATCATATCGTTCGCTTTCAATGCCAATTCACGTAGCAAATGCTGTGCCAACTGCGGATCTAAAGATAATGTATAGTCTGTATTCGTTCTTTGGATCTTAGTAGCGATCACTTGCTCTAGACGCGGATCCATCGTGATCGCCTTCAGCACACCCTTTTCAGACTCGTAGGCAGGAACAAAGAACTCCCCTACTTTCCGTCGCACGAACTCCGACAAATCATCAGGATTCTTGGAAACACTAGCAAAATCACCTATCGCCTCCAGTACCAATGTAATGTTCCTTATGGATACATTTTCCTTCAACAAATTCTGTAATACTCGATGTATCACTCCGATATTGACGAGATCAGGCAGCAACTCGGAAATTAGTGCCGGGTGGTCTTCCTGAACGTGGTCGATCAGTTTCTGCACATCTTGCCTACCAACGAGATACATCGCGTTGCCTTTAAGGACTTCGGAAAGGTGGGTTACCAATACCGAATTGGAATCGACAATGGAGAAGCCATTCATTTCCGCATTCTTCTTCTCGTCCTCGTCCACCCAAACGGACTCGATTCCGAAGACAGGCTCTACCGTTGGGATGCCATTGATCGGTATTTCGCTATTCGATACATTCATCGCCAACCAACGATTCGGCATCACCTCACCACGAACGATTTCCTTATTATGCAGGAGGAAGCGGTACTCATTACTTTCAAGCTCTAGATTGTCTCGCACAGCTATTGGAGGCACAACGATACCCAGTTCTCTAGCAATCGTCTTTCTAACACCAGTCACTCGTTCTAGAAGGTCCCCTCCTTGCGCCTTGTCCGCAAGCGAGAGCAAATTGTATCCAATCTCCAAGGCGAATACATCGACCTCGATGAGCTTTTCGAACTCAGCGGGCATACTTTTCCCGTCATCTCCTGCGGCACTCGAATTCGAATCCGCCTCTGCACGTCTTTCATCTTCCATCTTTACTGCTTTCTCTCGCTCTTTAACTTTTTCCGCTTTTCTTAAACTGAACATGAGTGCGGCAAAGATCCCCGCGATTAACATGAAAGGCATCTTCGGCATCCCTGGAATAAACCCAACCCCCACCAACATCAACGCCAGCAAACCCATGGCTTTCGGATAGGCGGAAAGTTGTCCCCCAATTTGGTCCCCAAGATTATCAGAGTTGCCGGAGGTCCGCGTCACGAGTACACCGGCAGCAAGGGAAACGATCAATCCGGGAATCTGCGATACCAGCCCATCTCCAATGGACAACAAAGTGAATTTCTGCACGGCATCCCCGAAAACGAGACCGTGCTGGATCATACCGATCGCTATTCCGCCGAGGACATTTATAGCCGTAATTAGAATCGCGGCGACCGCGTCTCCTCTCACAAATTTACTCGCGCCGTCCATCGCTCCGTAAAAGTCGGCTTCCTTCTGAATCTTTTCTCGGCGTTCGGTTGCTTTAAGCTCGTCGATGATGCCCGCGTTCAGTTCCGCATCGATCGCCATTTGCTTACCTGGCATCGCATCCAAGGTAAACCGAGCCGCAACTTCAGCGATTCGGCCGGAACCCTTGGTGATAACCATGAAATTGATCGCCACCAATATCAGAAACACCACGGCTCCAACGAGGTAATTATTCCCCACTACAAACGTTCCAAACGACTCGATTACATTACCGGCATCACCTTTTAACAGAATCAGCTTCGTTGACGCAACATTCAGACCAAGCCGGTAGATCGTGAGACCGAGCAGTATCGTAGGAAATCCCGTAAACTCCGACGGCTCCTTAACGTAGATAATGACCAGCATTACCAACAAGGAAGCGCCAATGCTACCCACCAATAGCAGGTCTAGCATTACAGCCGGCAACGGCATGAACAGCAGCAATACCGTACCAAACATACCGAGCGTCACGACAGTGTCGCCCTTTTTCAAAAAGCCTAGCATCTTTCCTAGGTCAAAATTTCCTTTTGCCGAT
>JAUHWE010000245.1 GCA_030424825.1 Verrucomicrobiia bacterium | reverse complement strand
GAGACTGATCGGTTCGAGATAGAGATTGCAGGAAGCTTTCAAACAAGTCCGAAGGCCATCTGTGCATACCTGGTTTTCGCAGGTACCATTTTGTTGTGGGTGACTGAAAAGTTGCATGGGATCTCTACAAGTATGGTAGCGTTCATTCCGGTCGCTTTGCTGCCAGCTCTTGGCGTTTTGGATAAAAACGATATTCGCAAATTTTCATGGGAGGTCCTTTGGCTCGTGGCGGGTGGCATTTCGCTGGGATTATCGATGAAAGATACGGGTTTAGCGAATTGGCCAGATTTATTGGGATCAATTTGGAGGACTGGGAGTAGTAGTGGTCTTCGCTCTTGTAGGCTACTCACTTTCGAACTTAATTTCCAATACCGTTACAGCCACGATTGTAATGCCACTGGCTATCACAGTAGGTTCGACTTTGGTTGCTCAGGGCGAGTTTAGTCTGATTTCAGCCATCATGGCGATAACCGTCGTTGTCAGTTGTTCGATGGTCTTGCCTATTTCGACGCCCCCCAATGCGATTGCGATGAGCTATGGCATAATTGATACCAAGGACCTTGCTCGTTCGGGTTTGTTTGTTGGCACGATTGGTATAGTTTTAGCAATACTGATGTTTGTAGCGTATTGGCCGCTTTTGAATTAAGATTTTATTTTATTCCTTTTCGAATTTATGTTCAAGCGTACACTTGCGTGAGTTGAAACCAATTACGGAGGTATTAGTTCAGTATGGGAAAAATTTACATGATCTGCGTAGATGACGAGCCAGAGGTGCTCGAGGCTGTTGAAAGAGACCTTTCGACCCTTGAGGACACCTTTCCTCTTGAAGTGGCTTCGTCGGCGGCAGAGGTGAGAGATCTGCTAGTGAAAATAGAACATCAGGGAGATGAGCTGGGGCTGATTTTTTGCGATCATGTTATGCCGGGAGAAACGGGAGTTGAGCTTCTCGAATGGATGGAGGGATCGGATACGTGGCGAAAGACAAAAAAGGCATTGTTAACGGGGCAAGCCGGTTTTGATGCTACGGTTCAGGCGGTAAACCATGCAGGTCTTGATTATTATGTCGCGAAACCTTGGTCGAAGGAAGGTCTTCTCAAAACTGCTCGAGACTTGCTAACGAATTACGTTCTGGAATCTGGCAGGGATCCTTTGGCGTTTATGAAAGAGCTTGACGCGGTAGCGTTAAGCAAAGCCCTGCACAAGCGGGGGTTAATTTCAGATGACTGACACTGTAGAGCGGATACAATTGAGTAATTGATCTCGAATAATTAGCGTTCATGTATTAAGATGCAACATGTTCTGTGGTGAAAGAGAGTGCCCAGGATAGCTTCTAGATTGGAAATAGACCTCACTTTATGTTTCTCTCAAACCCTAAAAATCAAAAGACCCTGATCCAGAAATTGCTTCGCACTTTGCCTGAGTTGAATGAATCGATTCAGATATTCGAATCGGGCGATGTCATCTTGGAAGAAGGAAAGCCAAATGGGTGCTTGTACATTTTAGTAGAAGGCGACGCCAGGCTTTCCAAAAAGGATGGTAAGGGGCATGTGGTAGAAGTGAACGCTTTCAGCTCTGGATCTTTGCTGGGCTTAACTTCGTTTTGGACGCAAGAACCCGTTTTTGCTGCCATCAAAGCATTTTCTCGAGTGTCTTGTATCAGAATTGAAAGAGATTATTTTGAAAGCGTGATTCCGCGCTATCCTGAACTAGTGAATACTATCCAGACTTTGTTTGTTAGCAATTTGTCTGATCGCTATCGATATCTGATAGGATCTCACGTGGAACGGGCAAGATTGAGTCGCCAACTTAAGAAAGAGCACAGCCGATTACGTGAGGCCCTGGCGAAGCTTGAAAAGACTACGAATCGATTGATAACCCAGGAAAAACTGGCGATGCTCGGGCAGCTGATAGCGGGGATTGCCCACGAAATCAATAATCCGGCATCAGCTTTGTTGCGTGATCTAGAGACTGCGGAGGATGCTTTGGAGGAAATTTTCGATGATCAATTCGATGAAGATGAGGCAATGGTCCTACGCGAAGGCTTGACCAGTACGATTTGGAGTTCGACTGAAAAGAGGGATAGAATGGATCGCATAATGAAGCGAGTTCCTAGTCTCTCCCGAAACCTTGCCAGAAGATACGCCCAGCTGACCGATGTCGCAGAGAAACGTGTTTTTGGCCTCGAGTGTAGTGATGCCCGTAGGTTGCGTTTGGTTCGACTATTCGAATTTGGATCTAGATTTCGGGGAGCCGGTATTGCCGCCAATCGAATTAGCCATATTGTGGTGGGGTTGAAAAATTACGGAGGAAGTGTTTCTACAAATGGAGAAAAATCAGATTTGATTGACGGTATCAAGGATACGATTACAGTACTTAACAATCGCTTGCAGCATTACGATGTTCAATTGAATTTGAATGAATTGCCTAAAATATTCTGTAATCTTGGCGAAATTAATCAGGTTTGGACGAATCTTTTGGTGAATGCGATGGATGCTACGCCATTAGGTGGGACGATAATGGTGACTTGTGAGGTCAGAGAAGGATGGAACCTAGTTTGCATAGAAGATTCAGGTACTGGGATTGCGAAAGAAAAATGGGAAACCGTATTCGAACCGAATTACACGACAAAGAACCAAAGCGGTTCTTTCGGTCTGGGTTTGGGGCTATCCATCTCTAAGGATATTATAGAAAAGCACGGGGGCAAGATCGAAGCAGGTAAATCCGAATTGATTGGAGGAGCTCGTTTTAAAGTACGATTGCCGTTAGCGGAATTGTACTGAATATAGGGGGATGTGTTTATTTGAGTATTTGTAAATTGTTTTTGTTCTCAATTTGACTTTGAGATGAAGAGTCGGTGCGATAGAGTCAGAGTTAGATTATGAAAAAATGTATCCTTTTCCTTCTGGCGTCTTTTTTGTATCTCGCAGCTTTAGCGGATGAGCGTCCTAATATACTCTTCGCCTTTGCGGATGACTGGGGGCACTATGCAAGTGCCTATTCACGACTAGAGAATAAGGTGGGTCCGAATTCAGTGGTGAAAACGCCGCAATTCGATCGCATTGCCAACGAGGGGGTTTTGTTTACGAACGCTTTCGTCAATTCACCTTCGTGCACACCATGCCGAAGCTCTCTGCTATCGGGGCAGTATTTCTTTCGAACAGGGCAAGGAGCGATTTTGCAAGGAGCAGTATGGAATGATTCGATACCGTCTTTTCCTTTGCTCCTTAGGGACTCAGGATACCATATCGGGCAGACGTACAAAGTATGGTCACCGGGTTCTGTGCGAGATGCTCCTTTCGGCGCTCGGAAATATGAATACGAAACTGCGGGAAGTCGCTTCAATCAGTTTTCACAAAACGCAACCAAAATGATGGGGGAGGGCGTTTCTCTCATGGAGGCCAAGCGCACGCTTTACGAAGAAGTGTTGGGGAACTTTGAAAGCTTTGTCGAAGCCCGTCCGGACGATGCTCCGTTTTACTATTGGTTTGGACCTACCAATGTGCACCGAAAATGGATTCGCGGATCGGGCAAAGCGCTTTGGGGCTTGGATCCGGATAATCTCAAAGGGAAGTTGCCTCCTTTTCTACCAGACGTTCACGATGTTCGCGAAGACTTCGCCGACTATCTCGGAGAAGTTATGGCGTTTGATGCGGCCCTGGGGGTCTTGCTCGACCGTATCGCCCAGATGGGAGAACTCGACAACACGATTGTAGTGGTAAGTGGCGATCACGGTATTCCGGGTTTTACGAATGCGAAAACCAATCTCTACGACTTCGGCACCCATGTATCGCTGGCGATACGATGGCCCGAAAGCGAAAGGGAGCGGAGGGAAGCATCGGGCTCAGGAGGGAGAATTGTGACGGATTTCGTCAATTTGATGGATCTAGCTCCCACCTTCTTAGAAATGGGAGGAGTGAGCGTACCCGAGGTAATGACAGGGCGGAGTCTAGTAGGTCTTCTGAAATCGACTCGAGAAGGCCGAATCGATCCAAGTCGCGATTTTGTGGTGACGGGACGAGAGCGTCACGTATGGAATGCCCGCGATGGAAACTTGCCGTATCCGCACCGGGCCCTGCGAACGGACGATTTTTTGTATATTCGGAATTTCAAACCGGATCGGTGGCCACAGGGGAATCCGGGCGAACCTGAGAATGGGGACGTTCTCGACGCGCCTACTTTAATGAACAACACGTTTGTCACATTTGGTGATGTGGATGCTGGGCCAACTAAGGCATGGGTGATATTGAATGGAGAAACTGAATACGGCAGACCTTTTTACGATTTTGCATTCGGTAAGCGGCCCGGAGAGGAACTCTACGACCTTCATGCCGATCCGGATCAGGTAGTGAACGTGGCGACCCAACCTGGGTATGGACAGGTGAGGGCTGAACTGAGGACAAGGCTGTTGAGGCTGCTACGGGAAAATGGCGATCCGAGGGTGCTAGGCGATGGGGCGACCTTTGACCGAATGCCCTATACGGTTGAATTTGGCAAGTAGTCAGCCACGGAATTAAGTATCCTGTACCGTTTCAGAGTCGCTTGATTTTATAGAATTCAGTGTTCCTGATCCGCGCTTTGATGGATGGGGTTTCTGTGAGCATGGCGTTTTCAAAACGAACGCGTGTCTCGGCTTGAAATTCAGGATTGGCGACGGCGACGAGTCCAATGAGATTGTAGGCCCATGCCCGGACAAAAGTATTCCGGTCAGTAGTCAGCTCGAGACCCAGCGCATAGGCGCGATCGTGAAGGGATTTGGGGATGTTTATGTGATTGAACGCTTGAAGGAGGTGGAGACGCGCATTTTGGTCACTAATGGAGTTTAGCCAGAATAGGACTTTGCTGCAAAACCGTCCACCGGTCTCAAGTCCCAGTTCGAGAAGTCGCTTGAGAACCCAGGTTCCGCCTACCTGTGCATTGGGTTCATTAGAGTCAATTATGGAAATGACGACCTCAAGGGCGTCCGGACGTTTCGCGAGATCTTCCGTGATCAACCGAAAGGGCTCTACGCTTCTGCCATCGTAACGTCTAAGCAATTCCTTAATTGATTCATTTAGTTCTACTCCCATGGCAACAATTGGCAATAATGTTTTCTTAGAGACTGACTAATAAGTCCCAATTAATCATTCATATGGTTTTCATGTTATACAGATTATTCTATTGTAGGTCGTCTCGCTGAGGCGACATTTATCCCAATCGGCAGGTCAGCGACCTGCCCTACAGCCTGAATCAATTTAAGAATTCGATTTATTGGACAGTCTCTTTAGGATTACATTTTGATTTCAAGTATTCCGCCGTAATGCTACGCTTCGATTTTAGAATGCCATTTAAATTGCCCTGGTAGAGAATCTTGCCTCCCTTCGGACCGCCTTCAGGTCCGATCTCCACAATGTAGTCTGCTTCTGCAATAAGATCCAAGTGATGTTCGATTACGACGACCGTGTGGCCCTGGTTGACAAGCTTGTGCAGTAATTGTATCAGCTTTTCACAGTCACTTAAATGGAGTCCGATGGTAGGCTCCTCGAGGATGTATAGGTTGGTCCGTTGAATGCCCCGGCTTCGTTCGGTATAGCTCTGCAACCCTTTGGCCAGTTCGGTTACGAGCTTCAAGCGTTGAGCTTCACCGCCGGATAAGGTGGGGCTGCTTTGACCGAGGGTAAGGTACCCGAGTCCGGTTTCGACCATGAGCTGCATGATTTCTCCGAGCTGGGAGTGGAAACTGAAGAACTCAGCGGCCTCGTCAAATGTCATTGCCAAGACGTCAGCGATGTTTTTTCCCTTCCAGTGGAGATCAAGAAGTTCGGAACTGTAACGAGAGCCATCGCAATCATCGCAAGTAACATAGGTATCCGGCATGAAGCTCATTTCTAGCTTGATGCGACCGGCGCCGGAACAAGTGTCGCACCGACCGTGTGGAGTGTTAAACGAGAATCGTCCGGGCTTGTATCCTCGCATTTTCGATTCGGGCAAATTGGAAAAGAAAAGGCGTATGATATCGAATACGCCTAAATAGGTGGCGGGTGTGGATCGAGGAGTCTTGCCGATCGGCGATTGGTCGACTTCGATGACGGATCGGAAGCTATGTGCCCCAGTTAGGGACTTAAAAAGGACCTTCCCCTCTTCGCCTTCAATCGCCTTTCCGTTCTTGGCAAAAAGCTTTCCGGTAACCGTTTTCTTTTTCGCTTTGATGGAGTAGGCAGCAGCTTGTCCGAGCAAGTCACGGATCAGAGATGATTTACCCGCGCCTGAAGCGCCGCACACCATAGTGAGTCGCTCGTGGGGAAGTTTCAGGCTTTGGTTCTTTAGATTTCGGAAATTGACCTCCTTTAATTCCAGCCAGGAAGTCTTTCCCGTAGTTGGTTTTTGTATTTTTCGGTACTCTCCATTGAGTGGATGGTGGATGCCGTTCTTTAGGAACTTTCCAGTGAGGGATTTCCGGTTACGCTTGAGTTGAGATAGGGTGCCCTCGGCGATGAGCTCCCCACCTTGGGTGCCGGCCCCCGGACCTAGGTCAATGATGCAGTCGGCGTGTTCCATCATGGTGTCGTCATGCTCGACGACGATAAGAGTGTTTCCTTTCTCTCGGAGTTCTTTGAGGGTTTCGATCAAAAGATCGCTATCGCGAGCATGGAGTCCAATACTCGGTTCGTCGAGCACGTAGAGTACACCAGCGAGATTCGAACCGAGTTGAGCAGCAAGCCGAATACGTTGGGCTTCGCCTCCGGAAAGCGTTTGGGTGGCACGGTCCATCGAAAGGTATTCGAGTCCCACTTTATCCATGAATTGGAGACGTTCCTGGATTTGGTCCACAATGTCGCGAGCAATGATGCGACCCCGCTCGTCGAGTTTTAGAGCGCGGAGGGTCTTCAATAGCGCTTGGGGTGTTTGCTGAAGCAGCTTGGGAAGGGATATTTTGGAGTTTCCCTTCAAAGGAAGGAAAACGTTTCGGCTGGTTCGGTTTAAGCG
>JAUHWE010000244.1 GCA_030424825.1 Verrucomicrobiia bacterium | reverse complement strand
CTGGAAGAGGCATTGTCCCGTCCCCCTCCTGAACTGGTTCGGATGGCGAAGATCCTCGTAGGTGATTTCCTGTTTTTGGGAGTGTCTGGCAAGATGGGGATTTCAATGGCCTGTATGGCCAAACGGGCCTGTCAAGAAGCGGGAATCAAAAAACGGGTGATCGGAGTGTCCCGATTTAGTTCCCCGGAAAACAGGAAATACCTGGAAGCGCATGGAGTCGAGACGATTGCCGGCGACTTGCTGAATCCGAATTTCGTCCAAGGATTGCCCGACGCAAAGAATGTCATCTATTTGGCGGGGACCAAGTTTGGAACGTCTGGAAACGAGGCTTACACATGGGCGATGAATGCCTATCTGCCAGGACTGATTGCGGAACGCTACTCGGATTCCCGGATGGTCGCTTTGTCCACTGGCTGCGTCTATCCTCTTGTGAACGTTGACTCGGGTGGTTCGAAAGAGACGGGCCCTCCCTTGCCCGTCGGCGAGTACGCCCAATCCTGCCTCGGTCGAGAGCGGATTTTTGAATACGGAAGTTTGACCAACGATACACAGGTTGCTCTCATTCGTTTGAACTATGCGGTAGAAATGCGATACGGTGTGTTGGTCGACATTGCCTCGAAGGTATTCAACGCCCAACCGGTAGATGTATCCATGGGCTACGTGAATGTGGTTTGGCAGGGAGATGCGAATGCGTTGATCCTGCGTTCCTTCCGTTTGTGCTCGAGCCCGCCTAGGATCATGAATCTGACAGGAGCCGAAACGGTTTCCGTGAGGGAAATGGCCATTCGTTTTGGAGAATTGTTTGGTAGGGAGCCCATTATCGTAGGCGAGGAGCAGCCTCAGGCACTGCTCTCGAATGCCTCGTGGGTGTTTAAAGAACTGGGGAAGCCTCAGGTTCCTTTGGATAAAATTGTAGAATGGACCGCTAGGTGGATCGAAGCCGGCAATCCCTTGCTGGGGAAGCCGACCCATTTCGAAGTAAGCGATGGGAAGTTTTGAATAATGTGTTCACCATCTAAGAAATTCGACGCCTATGGTAATGAGAAGGGTAGCGGGCGATCTCCGAGCGCCCACTACCTTGACGCTTCTCCAGGGATTTTGACCTTTGTGCTTCTTACTAGTCACTTATCATGAGGAAAAAGCTAGCCGAAGAAATTCGAGAGATCCTCAATAGGGGAGTCGTTATACCGGCGCATCCCCTTGCGTTAAACGGCAAACGGCACCTTGACGAGCGCCGGCAGCGAGCCCTGTCACGTTATTATTTGGATGCGGGAGCCGGGGGCCTGGCGGTAGGTGTACACACGACTCAGTTTGAAATTCGTCAACCGGAGATTGGTTTGTACCAGCCCGTGCTGAGCTTGGCTCAGGAGGAAATTGATGACTATGTTTCCCGTTCTGGTCGTCCTATTGTCCGTATTGCCGGAGTGATTGGGCAAACACGCCAGGCCGTAGAAGAGGCGGCAATTGCTTCAGAGTATGGATACGATGCGGTGCTGCTTAGCTTAACTGCGTTTCCTGACGCCTCGAATGAAACGCTCATCAAGCACTGCCGCGAGGTGGCTGAGGTTTTGCCAGTGTTCGGCTTTTATATTCAAACTGCGGTTGGGGGTCGTAACCTCGATGTCGATTTTTGGCGGAAGTTCGCTCAAATCGAAAATGTAGTCGGCATTAAGGTCGCCCCATTCAATCGCTACCAGACGATCGACGTGGTTCGAGGTATGGTTGAATCGGGCAGGTCGGAGGAAATCGCATTGTATACGGGGAACGATGACAATATTTTAGTCGATCTTTTGAGTGAGTACGAATTCTTGTGTGAGGGCGAGCCGGTTAGGAAACGCATCGTAGGTGGACTGCTGGGGCACTGGGCCGTTTGGACACGAACTGCGGTTCGATTGCTAGAGGACGTGCAGAAGGGCGTTTTCGAAAAAGATGCGGTGAAGTCGCTCGCGTTGGCGCATCAAATAACGGACAGCAACGCGGCGTTTTTCGATGCGGCTCACCGGTTTGCCGGATGCATCGTTGGTCTGCACGAGGTGTTAAGGCGGCAAGGGTTGCTGGAGGGACTCTGGACCTTGAATGAGAAAGAAGTTCTTACCCCAGTGCAGCAAGCGGAGATCGACCGTGTTTACAACGCGTATCCGGAATTGAATGATGACACCTTTGTATCCGAGAATTTGGATCGCTGGTTAAGCTGACGCTTATGGAGGAACTATTGGTCAGACAGATGGTCTCGGAGGATATTGATTCCGCTATGCAACTGAAGGATGCAGAGTTGTGGAATCAAACTGAAAGTGATTGGCGCTATTTTCTAGAGAGCAATCCTGAATTGTGTTTGGTGGCTAGCTTAAAGAATAAAGTGATCGGCACGGTTACTGCTATCAGTTATGACAACCGGAAAGCATGGATTGGCATGATGCTCGTTTCGAGTGATCAACGTAGGAAAGGGGTTGGCCTCAAGCTGCTTCACTCAATTATCGATCGCCTAGCAGGTTGCGATCTGATTGGTCTGGACGCGACTCCCGTTGGCGCGTTGGTGTATGAGAGGATTGGGTTTAGGGAAGAGCACGGGTTGACTCGAATGAGTACGCAGGGGATTGAAACAGGTGGGCATGAATCATACGCTGGAAGTGTTGAGACAATCGAAGCGTCGGATATACTAGAGGTTTGCCGATTGGATGAAGAAGCGTTTGGGGCGAATCGCTCGGAGTTGATTCAGCATCTAGTTAGTAGTGAGCCAAACCTGTGCTGGCTAACAAAGCGGGAAGGCGAAATTACTGGATTCAATCTGGGAAGAAGGGGGACTCAATTCACTCACATAGGTCCAGTCGTTGCGAAGTCGCCTGAGGACGCCAAGGCTTTGCTTGCTCAAATCTCGCGTAATCTCGAAGGAAGCCCTGCCGTCATGGATATTCCGGCAGAAAAAGATGAATGGCAGTCATGGCTGAGTAAGCTCGGTTTTCTCCCCCAGCGCTCTCTAACCCGAATGCATCTTCATCGAAACCGAAGCGGAATCGAGAGCGATACCCAGTACGCGATTTGCGGTCCGGAGTTCGGGTGACTAGTGGTAGCGGACCGATCGTCGTTCCTTCTCTCTATCAATTTGTATCGCCATTGGGAAAAGTTTTGTTGAACTACGCAAATTACTATGAGTCCCCCCTCTTTATCTATCCCAATCAGAAGTCCGGAACGGCGTGTTGAAGTGGCATGGTTTTCAGCTCTTTGCAGCGATGACTACGAGTTTCTCGGTGTACCCGAAGGAAAACTACGCAGTAGCTATCAGCATTGTGGAGACATCGTTCAGCTTGCGGACCGGCTAGGCTATCAGAATATTCTGCTGCCATCTTCATTCCAAGTGGGACAAGAGCCGCTTCCCTTTTCCGCTGCAATGGCGGAGACCACCGAACAAATCAACCAGCTCGTTGCCATTCGGATGGGGGAAATACACCCCCCTATGTTGGCACGGCATGTCAGCACGATCGACCACATCGCGAAAGGGCGATTAACCCTGAATATTATCTCGTCAGACTTGCCCGGCGAAAAGATGGAGAGCGAGGCCCGCTATGCTCGGGCGCGTGAGTCGATTGAGATTTTGAAGCAATGTTGGACTCAAGAGAAAATCGATTTTCAGGGAAAGCACTACCAGTTGGAGATCCCCTGGACGGATCCAGTGAAGCCTTATCAGCAAAATGGCGGGCCCTTGCTTTATTTCGGAGGGATCTCGCCTCCGGCCAAGGATCTTTGCGCGGAGCATTGCGATGTATTTCTCATGTGGCCCGAAACGATGGAGCGATTGGAAGACACGATGCGCGAACTAAGCGACCGGGCAGCCGGTTACCATCGAACAATCGATTTTGGTCTACGTATTCACATGGTTGTGCGCGAAACTGAGGAGGAAGCGAGAGCCGCGGCGGAGCGGCTTGTCTCCAAGCTTGATGCTGAGGTGGGCGAAGCTATCAAATCGAGAGCCCAGGATAATCGATCAGCCGGGGTCATGAGACAGGACGCGCTTCGGGCGCAGACTAAGGACGACTACATCGAGGACCATGTCTGGTCGGGAATTGGACGTGCTCGATCGGGTTGCGGGAGTGCGATTGTCGGTGATCCGGACCAGGTTTACGAGAAACTGCAGCGCTACATCGATCTTGGGATTCGAGCTTTCATTTTCTCCGGTTATCCGCACCTCGACGAATGCGAGTTGTTCGCCAAACACGTTTTGCCTCGGCTCGACACGACCAAATTGAATGTTTCGCAAGGGCGCCTGCCAAAGGAGACACCCGAAACCCCCTTGACGTTTGGTCCGCGCAAGTAACCTTTTATTGAAGATCCATTATGAGTACAACGAACGATTCCCTACGTTGCGATTTAGGAGACCTGGCATATGGTACGTGGCGTATCCTCGATGATCCGCAGCCACTATCCAGTGAGGAACTGGCACGTCGGTTTCACAAGTGCCTGGAATTGGGTATCGATACAATAGATACGGCAGAAATCTACGGAGACTATGCGGTTGAAGAAGCGGTTGGCAAGGCGTTGCAGTCCGAATCGGGATTGAGCGATAAGTTTAGAATCGTAACGAAGACGGGGATAAATGTTCCTTCGAAGGAAAAGCACCATGCCTCGATCCCTCAGTACGACGCGACGGGTGACAATCTGGTTCATTGCGCAGAAAAATCACTTCGTTTGCTCGGAGTCGATGCCATCGATCTCTTTCTGGTGCATCGACCGGATTGGTTGACTCATCCGGAAGATACTGCCAGTGGGCTGGGAAAGCTTCTTGATACAGGAAAGGTGAAAGAAGTAGGCGTATCCAACTACACGATATATCAATTTGAAACGCTGGATCAATTGATGGGCGGAAGGCTTGTGACCAATCAGGTGGAGTTTGGCCCACTTTGTATGGATCCACTCTGCGATGGGACCTTTGACCAGTGTTTACAAAAGAAGGTGCGCCCGATGGCATGGTCTCCGCTTGCGGGAGGGTCCCTTTTCAGCGATCAAGAAGGAGCGGCAAAGCGGCTGAGAGGGAAGTTGGCTGAACTATCTCCAAAATATGGAGACGCTCCGATGGATGCGTTGGTCTACGCATGGATACTGGCGGTGCCGGCGAAGCCGACGGTGATCCTCGGAACAAACAAAATTGACCGAATTTCTAGTGGAGCCAAAGGGGGGACGATTCAGATGGAACGCGAAGACTGGTACGCGATCTGGGAAGCGGCCAAAGGCGAATCGGTTCCGTGATAAGAATGTGGTTCAGAGCTATTTGCGTTACCTAGAAGAGCCATTCGCGAGTTTCTGAATTTCCGCATCGGTTGAGGATTGCCTCAGCGAGTGATAGGCTCACCATCAATTTATGGATATCTCTCGTTTTAAAAACCCTCTCCTGTCGATCGCCCTTGCGTTAGGGCTTCTCACATCTCTGTGCCAGGCCCAATCCGACCGTCCTAACATTTTTTTCGCCATAGCGGATGACTGGGGCTGGCCCCATGCGAGCGCCTATGGGGACAGTGTGGTAAAGACGCCGACTTTCGATAGCATCGCAGCGAATGGCGTTTTGTTTACCAACGCGTTTATCTCATCCCCCTCGTGCACACCGTCAAGGAATGCGATTCTCACGGGCCAGTATCATTGGCGATTGAAAGAAGGGGGGAACCTCTGGAGTAACTATCCGGAAGGGTATCCTACCTACGTTCAGGCTCTGAAAGCGGCGGGCTACTTTGTGGGGTCCTATCGAAAAGCGTTTGGCCCTGGCTCCGATCATGGGAAAGAGGTCGCTGGCAAAAAGTTCGAAGGTTTGGATCAGTTTCTAGACGAACGACCTAAGGACCAGCCCTTTTGTTTCTGGTTTGGCGCCTCGGATCCCCATCGCTCCTACAAGTGGCAATCGGGGCTGCGATCGGGAATGAAATTGGAAGACGTTGAAGTGCCGCCGTTCTTTCCGGATTCGGAGGAGATTAGAACGGACATTCTCGATTACTACTGGGAGGTGCAGCGTTTTGATCGTCAAGTGGGGGAAGCTCTGGCCCTGCTGGAGGAGAAAGGGGAACTGGAAAATACAATTGTCGTGATGACCGGTGACCACGGTTGGCCGTTTCCACGTGGGAAATCGAATCTCTACGACTACGGCGCTCGCGTTCCGCTGGCCGTGAAATGGCATCGTTCGGTTCCGGAAAACCGAGTGGTAAGCGACTTCGTCAGTACCACCGATCTAGCGCCGACTTTTCTCGAGGCGGCGGGGCTGCAGCCGCTAGCGGGAACAACGGGCCGATCGTTAATCTCACTTCTGAAGTCCGGCCAAAGTGGTCGAATCGAATCCAAGCGGGACTATGTCCTGACGGGAAAAGAGCGCCACACGCTAGCCCAGATTGACCATCCCGGAGGCACGCCTATGCGGGCCATTCGGACCGATAATTTTCTCTATATCCATAATTTCAAACCCGACCGCTGGCCCGCTGGACACCCCGAAGGCAGCTACAACGGGCCTATCTTCATGGATATCGATGCCAGTCCAACCAAGTCCTTCATTATCGACCATAAGGACGATCCGGATATGGAGGTATATTATCAGCTATCCTGTGGCTTGCGACCGGCGGATGAACTCTACGATGTCCGACTCGATCCTTACCAGATGCACAATGTGGCAGATCGTGCCGAATATGCGGATACGTTAAAGCGATTGAAGACTCAGCTTTTTGAGGAACTTCGTGCCACAAAAGACCCACGGGTCATAGGCGGTGGTGATGCGTTCGACCGTTATGAGTATCTCGGTCGACTGAAACGCAAAGTGGAGTAGGCTGGGCTTTGACTATGAACGACGACGAGGTTGGGTAAGCTTTTACCTCGTGATCTACCACGACTGGATGACGAAGCTCCTCTCCATGGCAAAACCTGCCGGTTGTGATGATTCTCTTTGTGGCAGCTCAAGGAACCGACCTTTGTGGACAACGAGGCTAAAGAAAGTTACTTGCCATTTGGTTGCGGTGTGGATAGTAACTACAACCCCTTTCTCCCCACTATTATGAA
>JAUHWE010000243.1 GCA_030424825.1 Verrucomicrobiia bacterium | reverse complement strand
ACATTGGTCGGCGACAATTATATAGTCAGTGGCGACTATTCTGGCTTTGCCCAGCTTTCGATAGAGAAAGAGTATCCTGGCTCGACCGCTATGTTTATGACTGGTTGCGCGGGCAATGCCAATCCCTATCCGCGAGGAACCATGCAGAACGCGGTAGATCATGGTCACGAAGTGGCAACTGAAGTTTGCCGACTCCTGGAATCCGATCTGACTCCCGTCTCCGGCCCCATCGTCACGGCGTTGGAACACGCTCGCTTGACCCTCCAACCCGCGAAAGATCTTGATGAATTGGAGCACATCGCGGAGAAGGGCGACAACTGGCTGAAAGGAAGCGCTCGGGAAATGTTGAGAGTGCTTAAAAGCGGAGGGTCGCTCCCGACTTATTTTGACGCTCCAGTATCCGCATGGCAGTTCGGCCAGGATCTCACGCTTATTGGAATATCAGGGGAGGTGGTCAGCGGATATGTACTCGCTACACAGAAAGCGATTGGACACCAGAATCTTTGGATTTCAGCGTATTGTCACGAGTACTACGGTTACCTCCCGACAAAGGAGATCGTCCGTGAAGGAGGTTATGAAACCCGTGGGCTCAATCGAGGCCTTACTTCCGGCCAAGGGTGGTTCGCCGAAGAGGTCGAAGACGATATGATGAAAGTAATCGTCAAGCTGGCGCACGAAGTAGGAAGAGAATTCAAATAGCGAATACAAAGGTATCAACAGATCGGGGAATGCGATAATCCTTTGAACTATTTCAAGGTAGCGGGCGCTCTCCGAGCGCCCACCCGACAGTCATAATAATGGGCGCTCGGAGATCGCCCGCTACCGAAAACAACTATGAACCCACGCGACCAGCGGTCGCCTCTACAAAAAGGCGAAAGGTCGGAGTCGGCAGCAACCTTCGCTCTCCCCCAGAGCTCGGTGTCAAGGATTCGCCAACTCCAGAAAAGCTTGCTTGCCCTTCTCAAAGGCTGCCAGAACTTCGTCCCTCGCTTCCTGTGAAGGGAAACTGCCGGCATTCGCCAGCCAGGTTTTGGCATTGTCAAGATACCTCACGAAATAAGCGGCATCGTCTTTCGAGGAAATCGGCTCGTTGCCTTTCAAAAGGTAGGTAGGACTCGTATGGGCAAAGGTCGTCTCCGGTCGAAGCGTACCAAAATAGCGATTTAATTGAGTCGGTCCGCCACCTGCATCGCGGCGTTCGGTAAAGCTTACGCCTCTGCGAGAATCTTTCACTTTGAATTGGTACGCTCGGGCTGCAATCCAGGTACTTTCATCCGGGGTAAATGCGAACTCCAATACGCCATGGGTTTGATCAGCGGAAATTGCCGTTTCCGCAATCATCTCACCGTTCGCGATAATCTCAAGCCGATCGATGGGCAGTTGGCTCCAAACGTCTGCCTTGATGTGTACCGTTTGATTGGGCTTCAGCTTTAAACGCTTACCGGGCCCCTCGCCATCTACTTGGCAAAACAAGAAAGGCGAATTGCTGATAAAGGTACGTCCTTCGTTTAGGGCATCGATCCAGCTTTGGTAGCTAAAGTCTCCTGCGACCTCCGCGAAAACCCGATTGGCGCCCACGGTAACTTCGTTATTCATCTTGTCGGTGCCAGCGGTAGCGGGGATTCTCAATCCGCAGTTTAAGAGACGGTACCACATCCTAAGACCGGAATTCATCTGGGAATCGGGTACCACATTATGAGAAAATATGGCCTCCTGAAAGGGGTCAATTGTGCAAAGCAACTCTACCGAGTCGACTTTCTTGAGCACCAGACCCAAAGGTCCCTCGAGCCCCGGCCAGGCAGCAAAATGAGCCCAGGATATGTGTCCTCCTTGTGCATGCACTTCATCACTCGCGGCAAGGTTCAATGGATACTGATGCGCTCGTATCGACTCTACGGGCTCTATCAACTCCTTAAGGTTTAGCAAATTGACATGGCCGAGACGGTGTTCCCGGTACTCCTGATTGATATAGACAATATGTTCTTCTTCTGAAAAAGGCTCCGGAGCACCCCTAAATGTGGCTCTGTCATTTGTAAAATCAGAGGTTAGGATATTAACTACATTTAGATCCTCCGCTTTCATTTCCAATAATGCCGTCTCCGCGTTTATATAGTGGACGTGTACATCTCCACTGTACCAAGCCTGATCAGGAAATCGAAACCATTTGTTTAACTGAAAATCGACCGTACCATCTATCGATGCGACATTGAGAATCTCATTCGAGAATGAGTACGCATACCCCTTAACCACCTCCATTCTTATATCTTCAGTAGGCAAGGTGATTTCAAAGGAACCGTTTGTATAGGCGAACCGGCGATCGTTGTCTAACCTGACATCCATCTCTTCATGAATGGGTACTTCTGCGGAAGTAATCGGAAAATCTGGAGCATGACCCAAAGGAGCGTAGTACTCTCCATCCAATCCCGTAAAACGAACTCTTGCGGGCGTAGGCTCTCCATTTTCATCCAGGATTCGAACGCCGATCGTACGCTGCTCAACCCTTTCCTGCCCATAGCCATGATGGAGGAAGAAGGACAATAAAAACAACAGAGTGTGTATCAGTTTCGAATCAGACATGGGATAAAGTAGAGTCTAGCAATTGCAGTGTGCGGATAAAACTCACGGGCTTCGTGATCAAGGGGCAAGGGGAATTTCAGTGAAGTCGATAGTCGCCTTTCCTGAATAGTGAAGCCGACAGCGTTTTTCTAGAGGATAAGGGCAGATTTTACGTAGTCTTAGTGCGTGGCCCATGCCGTATGCATTGACTTATTCTCTTCGCTGCACGAGCGTCATGCCCTATTAGTAAGGTCTACAAAGTTACGCTAAAGGACATCGCTGATTCCCTTGGGGTTTCGAAGATGACCGTGTCGTTGGCTCTCAGGGACGATCCTAGAATTTCGGCGTCTACGAGAGAGCGAGTCGCCCTGGTCGCCCAGGAAATGGGCTATCGAAGAAACCCTTATTTAACTGCGCTGGCGCGACAGATTAGATCGGCCAAGCAAACACACCTCAAAGCGACCATCGCGTATCTGAGTTTTTTCGACGCTCCCGGAAAACAGCGATCGACAACCCGTCACGAGGATTGGCGCGAGGACTTTTTCATCGGAGCCAAGAATCAAGCCGAGATGCTGGGCTTTGGAGTGGAGCGATTCAACCCATGGAAGACTAAATTGCCCCCAGACCGTCTCAACGATATTCTGATCAGCCGCGGGATCATGGGGATTATCATACATCCCCCGTATTCGAATGCCTATGATTGGAATATAGATTGGGATCGCTTTGCCGTCTGCGTGAGCAACTCGGGTCGGTTTCCCATACCTTTCCATACGGTCGGATGCGGGCGCCAAGAAGGGATGGTCGAGCTAATCGCCCAGATTCAAAAGCTTGGGTATCGGAAAATTGGACTGGTGCTCCGCAAGCGACAGGACGACTTTCACGCTCATATCCAGAGATGCGCCGTCAGCGATTTCCAGTTGAATCTTCCGAGTGAACTTCAGGTTCCACACCATATTGAGAAAATGGTGACAAAAGAAGGTTTCTACCAGTGGCTTGACACCTACCAGCCAGAGCTGGTCGTGGCGGGTTTCGATGAGATTTACGACTGGATGGAGGAACGAGGCTGCTCAATTCCCGAAAAGATCGGCCTGGTGCGTCCGCAGATTTGCGGGATCCGAAACCTGAGCGGAATCTTTTTCGACCACTTTGCGGTCGGGGCGGCCTCCGTCGATCTGATCGCGGGCCAGATGAACCGCAACGAGCGCGGTATCCCCAAGCAAAAGAAGCACATCGTCGTTTCCGGAGTTTGGAACCAAGGCGAAACGGTGACTCGGATTCGCTCGATCTCCGTGTCAAAGTGAACCCTGTTTAACGCGCTTCTCCCCTAGTCAGGGGAACGAGAGGGGTGTTTGCTTTACGGGTAAAATAAATTGGTTTTGAATTCGATTGCGAATCTGGCTTTGCCTTAATACTTACTTTCTATGATCGAACCGGCTGCTGTGCTTTCGATTCGAGCCAGAATTACTCCAGTCTAACTTATCCCCCCTTCACAACTGCAATGAAACGAAAGAGAACTACTTTCAGTGGCCTGCTTGCGGCTGCTGTTGTCGCCCCGCAATTTGTAGTGAATCCAATTGAGCGCCTGATGGCGGTGACTGATGTCTCTGGCCGTCTTGAGAACTTAGGATTTCCCGCCTTCATGCCTGCTCGGAATCGATACTAGGCGGCGTTTTTGTAGATAACAAGAGCAGATTCTAGGTGTTGTTAAAGCGTGACCTTTTACGCGTTTAGATGATAGTTATTTTGCTGTAGGTCACTTTTTGACAATACAATCCCACCAAAAATCAAACCAATACTACTTCAATGAAAAGAAAGAGAACCACATTCAGCGGCCTGTTACCAGGCTTGCTTGCGGCGGCCTTGGTTGCCCCCCTTGCTCTTCATGCTCAGGACACTGAGGGTGAAAACGTATACGAAATCAGCCCGTTCCAAGTGGACGGCTCAGGAGACGACCGATATCGTGCCGGCAGCACGCTGGCAGGGACACGCCTGAACTCTAGCCTAGGCGATGTCGCGGCCGCGATCTCCCCATTCACCAAGGAGTTCATCAACGATATCGGCGCGGACAGCGTGGAGGAATTGTTGGCCTACTCGAACAACATGGTGCGAATGGACGAGACAGAGCTAGCTAACGGAAACCAGGTCATCGAGTTCGAATTCCAGTTCAATATCCGCGGCCTGCCAGCATCCCGCTCCCGTAACTACTTCACCTATGACGTTGTCTCTATGGACAATTTCAACGTGGAGCGTGTCGACGAGTCTCGCGGCCCCAACTCGATCCTGTTCGGTGTCGGTTCTGCGGGCGGTGTGGTCAACACCACCACCAAGCAGGCGCGCTTCTCTGAGATCAACGAGGTGCAGGTCATGTTCGGAAGCAATTCCCAATTGCGCGGTTCATTCGACTTCAACCGGGTCCTTGTCGAAAACAAGTTCGCGATCCGGCTGAACGCCATGTGGGACGAGGACGAGACCTGGCGAATGTGGGAATTCAAAGATCAGCAGCGCTTTCATCTGGCGGCGACTTGGAAGATCGCGGAGACCACATTTCTGCGCGGCGAGATCGAGGATGGGTCGATTGACGACAACCTAGCTCGGTCGTACTTGGGCAATGACTACACGACTTACTGGATTGAAGAAGGAATGCCGAACCGCTCGACGTCAACGGCGAGCCAAGGGCAAAGAAACAATGTTTGGATCAACCTTGGCGAAGACGGTACTACGTATTTCTCGGGCGATTACGTTGGCCCTTACCATACGAACCGCAGTGCTGGGCAGGTTGAACTGGTCAGCGACGACAGCGCCTTGATGCAAAACGGCCTGTTGGCATGGGAAGCGAACCCGGGAGGCCCTGACAATATTCGTGAGACAAACTACACCACATCGAGCATTTTCTTGGAGCACCGCATTGGTGAGAACTTCCACCTCGAGGCGGCTTTTAACCGTTTGGAGAATGACTTTCTGCAATACGACTCCGGAGGCAACAGCTACAATCTGAGAGGTGATACGCAAGACCCGACGTTGGATAACGCGCCCGCCAACAATCACTCAGGGGAGTATTTCTATGAAACCAACTGGACCCGCCGCTCGCGCGACCGCGTCGCAGACACCGCTCGCGTTACGGCCTCCTACGAGCTGAATCCATCGGATAACAGATGGGGGCGCCACCGTTTCGCCGCCATGTACGAGACTCAGGATGCCAACGCAGCCCGCGAGTCGGCTTTCCAGCAACTCGCGGATTCCAACGGCATTCTCTACGTACCGACCGCTCCGGGCGCGGCGACCACTAACGGGCAGAACCGGGTTTGGCAGCGCAATTACATTACACCAGGGGACTTTAGTACCTACCAAGTCGGTTCTTGGAGAAATCCGGTTTCCGTCAATGTCGATGGGACTACCTATACCGATCAATGGTTTCCTGTGAATCAGAACGTGCAGGACGACGACGTCGAGCTAGATTCGATGCTGGTCTCCATGCAGAACTTCTGGCTGGACGGCAAAGTCATCACGACCTTTGGTTACCGCGAGGACGACATTTCAATTAGCAAGCGGAGCCCCACTACAGATCCGGTAAACCAGCGGATCGTGGTAGACTACACGACACCGCCCGAAGTGTTTTCCTACTCGGGTGGTCAGACGAAAACGGTGGGGCTAGTTGCTAAGCCTACGAACTGGATGTCATTTATATACAACGACTCGGACAACCAAGGACTTCCTGATGTGAACCGATTGGTTCTGCCGAACAGTTCTTTTGCCGACCCTTCCGAGGGTGAAGGCAAGGACTACGGGATCATGTTCAATCTCATGAATGGTAAAGTGTTCGCCCGGATTGCCAAATTCGAGAGCAGCATGATTGGTCTGACCGCGTTTGGAAATCGCGGCAACGTGGAGAATCCCAACAATCGGATCCTCGACACCTTGCTGGATGCGGGATTAATCGATCAAGCGGAAAGAGATGCCCGTAATGTGATCACCAATACCTACGCCTTTGGCCGGGAATCCGAAGGTTACGAGGCGGAATTGACCGCCAACTTTAACGACAACTGGTCGCTCCGGTTCAACTATTCCAAAACCGATCGGGTGGTCTTCAACGTCATGCCTGAGGTGCTGGATTGGTATCCGGGTCAAGACGAATTTTGGCGTTCTTTTGGAGACGACGTTTACTTTAATAGGGACGAAGCCGGAGTGGATGAAATGGGACCCTATGAGCCACCTTCGGGTTTCGACTCTATCTATCTTGAGTCTGACCGCATCCAGAGATACATCGATCAGAATGTAGCCTTTGACGGATTGGGAGATCCGGGATCCCGGGTTGAGTCTGCCAATGTATTCACCAACTACCGTTTCTCGGAAGGCCCATTGAAGGGATTCAACATTGGAGGGGGCATCCGCTACCAGGGGCCGTTGACCGTCAATGTCGACCAGGCTTCTCAAAGCCTGCTTTACGGCAACGATAACACGCTGGTCGACTTCCTCG
>JAUHWE010000242.1 GCA_030424825.1 Verrucomicrobiia bacterium | reverse complement strand
CACGTATGGAATTCGCTGCGCATGGGTCTTCGTGAATTCGTTGAACGCTACCGGCTCGTTGTATAGGTAGCCGAGGTGGTAGAACTGCACCTGAAAAGGCATTCCTTCGCTCATCCAGAATGTCTCTTCTGGCACGATGCGAATTTTACGATATTCGTCAAAATTGAGCTCCCTCAGCTCCTCCGGAGTCTTTTTTCCAGCGGATTTGAAGGATTTACGCGAAAGCCTTTCCGCCTTTTCCGCGACGTAGGCAAAATCGACCTCCAGTCGCTTCATCGCTTGAACCGTAAAACTGGCCCCCATTACAAGTATGACGGTAGCGATAGGTAAAGAGCGCATGGTTGAGAGAAGCATCAACGTATCGATTGGATTTGCTTAAAGAGTGTTAGATACAAACAAGATCCGAAACAGCCGGTGGTGACAAGTTTCAACGGTACCCTGAGAGCACCATCAACTTATAGAGGGGGAAATAGAGGAATATCGTAGTACAGCCCATAGGGATTTCTCTCTATGACCTTAAGTTCTAACGCGAGTTCTAAAACTTCTATTTTTTTATTGCCCAATTTCAAACAATCGTTTGAAACGATCGTTAGTATCACTCAATAATGAACGATACCCAGGTGAAAATCATAGAAGCTGCGGAAATCGAATTCGCAGAGATGGGTTATGGAGGGGCCTCGATTCGTGAAATAACGAAACGAGCGGGAGTCAATGTTGCCGCGATCAACTACCATTTCGGCAGCAAAGAAGTGCTTTTCAAAGAATTGGTACGCTATCGTATCGAGCCGATCAATCGACTCCGCATCGACTTGCTGGAAAAAGCGTTGCGAGAAAGCGACCCAGATCCCCTGCCAATCGAGAAAGTGGTCGACTTCATTGTGCGGCCCTTGCTTTCCAAGATGATCCGCGATCACGGGTCCGACTTTCGATTCATGAGAGCAATGGGGAAAGCGATGGCTGAGGAGCGTTCGTTCATGAAAGAGCTACATCAAGACATCCTGAAAGAGATCATCGCTAAGTTCTCTAAAGCCATTGCTGATTCGCTGCACCAACCGGGTTTCGAAAAGATATCTTACGGGATGCATTTCCTTTCCTGTTGCATGCTGGGAATCATGATGCAACACACGCGGCTTCAGTTTATTTCCGGAGGCAAGATCGATCTGCACGACACGGAGAACTTGGCCAACCATCTAGTGGCCTTCCTCAGTGCGGGTCTCAAGGCCGTTTCAGAAGTGGATCCAAAGATTTGATACAATGAATAGAATCGATAAATGGCTGTTATTGCTTTCGCTCGGAATGCTCTATGGATGCGCCACGGCTCCTATCGAAGTACAATCCGTCGCCAATCCGAAAGATGGTAAGGATTTTATAGTATCAGGGCCTTCCGAAACCGGTAGCACGATAAAATGGACCACCCGCTTCGGTGACGACACCCTGAATCAACTTATAGATGAAGCATTGGCCTCCAACTTTGGACTCGACGCGGCAGAGGCTCAGGCCAGAGCCGCAGAAGCCGCCGCTAGAATTTCCGGTTCCTTCAAGTATCCTAGCTTATCGCTGGGTCTGAATTCCGCCAGGCAGCAGAGCCGCTTTTCTTTTCTCAACTTCCAGAAAATAGAAACGGAGTCACACGCTCTCAATCTTGGAAGCCAGTGGGAGTTCGATGTTTGGGGTCGGCTAAAAGACTCGCACGCTTCCGGACTGGCAAATCTCGAAGCTGCAGCAGCAGACGTTGAAGCCCTCAAACTTTCGATCGCCGGTCAGGTAGCCCGCTCCTGGTTCAACCTGCTCGAGGCGGAGCGCCAATGGCAACTAGCAGTCGATTCCTCCCAATCCCTCGAGCAGAAACTCAAGTCATTGGATCGCCGCTACGATCGCGGACTCATATCTAGTCTGGATCTTAGACTAACCCGAGCCCAAGCAGCGTCTAGTCGGGCCCTAGTACAGCAACGTAAGACACAGTTAAACAGTTCAAAGCGAGCCTTGGAAGTACTTCTCGGTCGCTATCCGAGTGCAACGCAGGACAGTACCCAGACCTTACCCTCTATGGGCAACGATATTCCACCAGGACTTTCCGCCGAGCTCGTCGCGAGGCGGCCTGACCTGTACGCCGCAGAACGCCGTCTTGCATCGACCCTGGCACAGCAAAACAACGCATCCAAGAATTGGTTACCGAAACTCTCGCTAACCGGAAGCACTGGCACTACGAGCAGCGAATTGACCGACTTGCTTAATTCTGACTTTTCCGTTTGGTCTATCGCCGGTGATCTCGCAAGCAATCTATTTGCTGCGGGTCGCCTGAAATCAGAACGCGATCAATCCCAAGCCCTAGTTGATTCGCAACTTGCCCAGTATCGTTCAACGGTACTGACAGCTTTTCAGGAAGTTGAGAATGCACTTTCAAGCGAGGCTGACCTATCCCAGTTGAATGAAGAAACGGTGATTGCTGCTCGCGAAAACCAAAAAGCGGAGGACCTCGCCTGGGAGCAATACGACAAAGGACTTATAGACATCACAACCCTCCTGGATGCCCAGAGGCGAGCGGATGAAAGCGCCAGCCAACTCATCACTATTCAAAATCAACGACTTCAGAATCGCATCAATCTTCATCTGGCTCTCGGAGGCGACTTTGAATAACTGGATACAATCTCGTCCCACCAACGTTAAGCTATCAAATTTTTGTCATGTCGGAAAATAAAGAATCGCTACTCTTGAGATTGGCTAAGTACCTATTGCCGATCCTCGTTGTCATTGCTGCGCTTGGACTGATCGCCTCGGCTTTCATTTTCAAACCAGTCCCCGAGAAAAAGGCGACGACTCAAATTCTTCCCGTCGTGGAAGTCATTGAAGCCTCCTCTCAACCGATAACACTGGAATCCAAAAGCCAGGGGATTGTCGAATCTCGAACAGAAACATTGCTTGTAGCGGAAGTCACCGGTCGCATTCAATCCATCTCCAACTCGTTTTTCGCTGGTGGGTACTTCAAAAAGGGAGACCCTCTTGTCGAAATTGATGCCGTAGACTATCGGGCCAATCTAGCGGTGGCGAAAAGCCGCCTCGCCGAAGCACGCCTCGCCTACGAGCAGGAAAAAGCGCTCGCCGATCAAGCTCGCGAAGACTGGGAAAGCTTTGGACGCGGAGAAGGTTCCGACCTTGCCCTCCGCAAACCACAACTTGAAAAGGCAGAAGCATTGCTCGAGTCGGCACAAGCTGGAGTCGAGATGGCGGAACGCGACCTCGAGCGGACCGTCGTGCGGGCGCCCTATGACGGACGCATTCGGGAGAAGTTTGCCGACATAGGACAAATGGTTTCTGCGAGACAGACTCAATTGGCACGGATTTACTCTACCGATACCGCTGAGATCAGATTGCCGATTTCGTTAAAGGATATCGAATACCTCGAACTTCCAGAAACCTATTCCAACGGGACGACAAACGTCTCAAAACCTAGAGTGGTTGTGAGAGGAACGTATGGAGCTGAACAATACGAATGGGAAGGCGTGATTGACCGTACGGAAGGAGCCATTGATCCCAAAACTCGCCTTTCCTATGTCGTAGCCAAAATAGAAGCGCCCTACCGGAAGAAGGAGAACACCAACCGGCCACCCCTGAAAATCGGCCTATTCGTCGAAGCCTCCATCGAGGGGAAGCGAATTGACAAAGCATTTCGGATCCCTCGAAGAGCACTGAGGGAAAACGATACCGTTTATACCGTTAATCGAGAAAAACAGATCGTATTCAAGCACGTGGACGTTTACAAAGTGGATACAGAATGGGCCATTATTACGGCGGGTCTTGAGGACGGTGATCGCATTTGCATCACTCCGCTAGAATACGCAGTAATGGGCATGCAAGTCGAATTGCAGGAAACCGATCCGGTCGAGATCAAATAGTTTAACCACAATTGGAAATTTGAGACGATGATCGCCTGGTTTACACGAAACGGAGTTGCCGCCAATCTAGTAATGCTGATCCTCGTCATCGGCGGGATCGCTTCTTACTTCACGGTAAAGCGGGAACTGTTTCCTCAATTTTCCCTGGATATGGTGACGGTCCGCGTTCCGTATTTAGGGGCGTCCCCCGAAGAGGTGGAAGAATCTGTAGTCATTCGCATTGAAGAAGCGATCCAGTCCATCGATGGTATCAAGGAGATCAGCTCAGTCGCCCAAGAAGGCTATGGTTCCGTAACCGCAACCGTCGACAAAGGCTACGAACTCGCTAAGATTAAAGACGAGATAAAGACCCGTGTCGATGCGATCACTACTTTTCCTGTAGACACGGAACGCCCAATCGTCGACGAACCTCTCATAGAAAAAGAAGTCATTCGCATTTCAGTATTCGGCGATGCCAGCGAGAAGGAAATAAAGAAAATTGCGGATCGAGTTCGAAACGAACTGGTTGAGCTGGAAGGGATCAGTCAAGCAGTGGTCCAGGGCGTGAGAGACTATGAAATTTCCATAGAGGTATCCGAAAATACATTGCGCAATTACAACCTCACTTTCGAGCAGGTGGTTCAGGCTGTTCGCGGAAGCTCTATCGACTTGCCGGGTGGGCTCATCAAAGCCGAAGGTGGTGAAATAACTTTGCGCACGAAGGAACAGGCCTACGTCGGTACGGATTTCAACGAGATCGTTTTATTGACCAATCCGGACGGCGGTAAAATCAGGCTCGGGGACGTCGCGACTATAAAAGACGGATTCGCCGAACAGGACATCATCACGAAATTCAATGGCAAACTGGCCGCCATCATCCTCGTAAAGGAAGTCGGAAGCGAGAACCCTTTGGAGATATCCGAATTAGTTTACGACTTTGTAGAAAAGGCCTCAGAGTCCTGGGTACCCGACGGCATAGGGCTGGTCGCCTGGAGCGACTCTTCCTTTTACCTTCAGGGCCGTATCGATATGTTGCTGGAAAACGGGTTGCTAGGATTTCTGCTCGTACTGGTGACACTGGCGATATTTCTCCGCCCTTCCCTTGCTTTCTTTGTGGCCATCGGGATTCCGGTCAGTTTTTTGGCTACAATTGCAGTTGCCCCTGTATTGGGAATAACCATTAATCTCCTTTCCCTCTTCGCGTTTATTTTGGTTCTCGGAATCGTGGTCGACGATGCAATCGTGGTAGGCGAAAGCGTATTCACCGAGTTCCAGAAAAGTGGGCCAGGAGTAGAGGCTGCCGTAAGGGGGGCTCAACGTGTTTCCATGCCGGTTACCTTCGCCGTCATCACTACGGCAGTGGCGTTTGTCCCCGTTTTCTTCTTACCCGGAATGATTGGCAAGTTCATGTACGTCATTCCGATCGTAGTTATTCCGACGCTGCTTTTTTCGCTCGTCCAAAGCAAACTCGTCCTTCCTTATCACCTGACGTTGTGCCATGTGGGCGACAAGGGAGGCCGGGAAAAGCTTAACCCTATCTCAAGACTACAGCGTAAATTTTCCGATGGGATGGAGCGCTTTATAAAGCAGGTCTACATGCCCTTGCTGGACAAGGCGCTTTCATTTCGCTGGCTTACGCTTTCCCTTTTTCTTTTCGCCTTGGCCACTTCGATTGCCTTAGTAGCTTTCGGAACCATTCGGTTTGTCTTCTTTCCGAACGTTCCCTCCGACTACATTTTTCTCGAGCTCAAAATGGCCGAAGGGACGCCCCTCCCTGCAACGCAAAAAGCGATGGAGCGGATCGACCGAGCCCTAGAGGAAATCTCGACCCGACATACGGAACAGGGATTCATCGATCCCGTAAAGAACAAATCTGTTTTCATTGGGTACAGCGTCGTCGCCGGAGGGCCGGGACCCGCTTCGATGGGCTCTGGAGCCAACGTGGGCTCTATCATTGTCGAACTTTCAAAAGCCGAACTACGCGACTCCAATGCAGACGAAATCGCACGTGTTTGGCGGGAAATGGTCGGCGAAATTCCTGGAGCCCGAAAGCTCAACTTTCTCTCGAGCGCTTCTGGACCGGTCGGACTCCCAGTCGACATTCGTTTAACAGGACGAAACTTTGCCGACCTAAAAGCCGCGTCCTTGGAAATCCAGGACGAACTCAAGCAGTTCGAAGGCCTACTTGATATTCGAGATACTTATGCGGAAGGCAAGCGGGAGCTGAAAGTTACTTTGAAAGAGAATGCTCGAACTTTGGGGCTATCAGCTAGCGACCTCGGTCGTCAAATCCGCTACGCGTTTTATGGTGCGGAAGCGCAACGCGTTCAGCGAGATAAAGAGGATGTTCGCGTCATGGTACGTTATCCGAAAGACGAGCGCGAATCACTGGGAAATCTGGAGTCAATGCGGATCGTTTCCCCCAATGGATCGAGAATTCCGATATCCGAAGTCGCTGATATCGAGTATGGCACGGGCTACCCTTCCATCTCGCGTCTCAATCGCCAGCGAATCATCAATGTTCAAGCAGACGCTGACAAGGCGGTGGCAAATTCCGATGTGATCAGCGCGTCATTGTACGGGAAGTACCCTGGCGATCCCAACTCAATTTTAGGACGCGTTCTCGCCAAATATCCCGGTGTTACCCCGATCAAAGGCGGTGAGGCAAAGGACATGGAAGAGTCGGCTCCCGCAATACTCGGCGGCATGCTTCTCGTTCTGGTTATGATATACGCGCTCCTAGCCATCCCGTTTAAGAGCTATCTCCAGCCCTTGATAGTAATATCGGTAATTCCGTTCGGAATCGGCGGAGCGATCTATGGGCACTTGATAAATTTTCAGAATTTCGGAACCCCTCAAGATCTAAGTCTCCTTTCGCTGCTTGGCATTATCGCTATGTCTGGAGTCGTAGTCAACGACTCGCTCGTCCTGGTAGAGCGCATCAATCGACTCCGCAACGAAGAAGGCCTGTCGCTTTTTGATGCCGTACATGTCGGCGGAAGCCAGCGCTTCAGGCCCATTATCCTAACTTCTGTCACCACATTTGTAGGGCTGGTACCAATACTGATGGAAAAGAGTTTGCAGGCGCAGTTCTTGATTCCCATGGCGACATCCCTTGCTTTTGGAGTCCTATTCGCCACATTCATCACTCTATTGCTAGT
>JAUHWE010000241.1 GCA_030424825.1 Verrucomicrobiia bacterium | reverse complement strand
TATCCTTGAGCTATGCGCTCAGAAATAGGCTTGGATCGCGTGGGAAACTTGCGAGAGGATCTGGATGAGCGGTAAGGCGGGGATCCCCTTTAAGGTACGCGTCTATTCAGTCCTGATTCAATTGATAGTAGGCATCCTTGGATGCACCTACCGCATTTGCCACTTTGAGGGCGAAGAGCGTTTTGAGAAGCTGGACTCGAAATCGGGTCCGGTGATCCTGTCGGCCTGGCACAATCGGATTTTCTATTTTTCGATTCTCATTCGGAAGCGTCTGATTGAGAAAGGGGTCAAGATCGCGATGATGTCGAGCTTGTCGAAAGACGGGGAGATAGGCGCGATATTCGGGAAGCGAATTGGGGCACGAGTCGTACGGGGATCGGCGTCTCGAGGGGGGACGGAAGGGTTTAGGCGCTTCTATCGACTGATGAAGAAAGAAGGCTGCTCGACCATCATTCTCCCCGATGGTTCTAAAGGGCCCATTTACGAAGCCAAAATGGGAGTGGCCATGCTGGCGAAATTGACCGGTTCTCCCGTCGTTCCGATGTCCTATAGTGCGAACCGGTATTGGAGAGTCCGTTCTTGGGATAAGCTGATTATTCCTAAGCCCTTTGCCCGGATATCTATTGAAATCGGAGAAGACATTTTCGTCGATCGGGAAGTTGATGACGAAGGGCTCGAGCGGTGCCGAAAGCAAATTGAACGAACGCTGAATGAATTAAACACTCGCGCTTCCCGATGTTTTGAAAACAAAGGGTAGATGCGTTTTCGTCCGTGCATAGACCTAAAGAACGGTAGAGTGGTCCAAATAGTAGGGGGTTCGCTGTCCGACGACGATTCAACTGCTCTCACAAATTTTGAGACGGAAAAAGAGCCGCAGGAATTTGCGAAACTCTATCGGAATGACAAGCTCCCGGGAGGACACGTAATCGCTCTGGGGCCGGGAAACGAAAAGGCCGCGCTTCAGGCCCTTCAAGCTTTTCCCGGAGGCCTTCACTACGGAGGGGGTGTGAATCCGGAAAATGCATCCACTTTCCTCGACGCTGGAGCGAGTCATGTCATCGTGACCTCTTACGTATTTTCGAAAGGGAAGATCGATCTCGATCGACTGAAATTGCTGGTCAAGCGCGTCGGGACCGAACGTCTCGTTCTCGACTTAAGCTGCCGTAAGCGCGATGGATCCTACTGGGTGGTCACGGATCGCTGGACCCAATACACTGGGCTGGAGGTTTCCGAGGAGACACTGTCTAGTCTATCTGAATACTGTGACGAGTTTCTCGTTCATGGAGTCGATGTCGAAGGAAGGATGTCTGGGATCGAAGATGAATTGGTTTCTCTTCTGGGGAATGCCAGCCCGATTCCGGCGACTTATGCCGGGGGGGCGAGGAGTATTGAAGATTTGGATCGCGTTGACCGGTTGGGACAAGGTCGGGTGGACCTGACTATCGGGAGTGCCCTAGATATTTTTGGGGGTAGTGTTTCTTACGCCGATGTGGTGGCTTGGCGGTCTTTTCGTGGGAATTGAAGAGGGGCTTCCCGAGAAATCGCAGGCACTAGGGACAAGCGCTCATGGGGGGTGCCTAGGATTATACTGAGTCAACAGGATACTCCTAGGCGCATTCTCCCAATGTCTGCCAAAGCGGTATGAAAACCTTATGAAAGGATCAGGGTAATAATTTCCCATTTGGCTGATCCGTATGTCTGTACGATAAGGTCAGGCATACTATTATTCATTATCGTTATGTGTTCTACTATAAACCGCAGTCATCCAATCGCTATTATTATGGGCGTAAATGTGACGCGTTTTTGCTTCATCGCCTGTTGGGCGACCGCATTGGTGATCGGATCCTCCGTTGCCCATGCCGAGATCGCAAGATCTGCAAATCCGGAAAAAGGCAGTGCCGCTTTCAAGCGGACCGTGGCTGTTCCGATTTGCGTCGCCCAGCCGGCGTATCAAGAAGAAAACATTATGAATGAGAGTGAAACTATAGCGAACCTAAACCCAAAGCTAGGAAAAGTTCTGGCACGGCTGGTCCGAATGCAGGAACAATTTCCCATTAACGAAAAAGGGGAACCCAATCATGGCGGAAAGCCGCCGATTGGAATGCTGCCTAGAGAAAAGCAATCTGCCGCCAAAGAAAGCGAGTCACTGGTAGCCGCCCCAGAGTCGGTTCCGCTGGGTAAGCATTTCTAGGGACTGGATATGCTTGTGCGACCGGGTTAACTTTTGAATGCAGGCGCTTCGCCAGGCACGGGAGAGTTTTCGAAGAAGCCGCGTGCTCTCAGTTTTTCGCTTCCACCATGTCTTTCCACCAACGCTTTTTGATCCGCCTTCGCTTGGGCATCCACTTGCTCGGGGTCGCAAATGGAACGTAGTTCGCCAATCAAACGATCGAGGTCCGGTTTGTATGTCTCGTTTGACGACAAGTCCGTTAATTCGTCGGGATCTTCTTTGAGATCGAACAATTGCGGCGATTGGTTGGCATGGTAGATCAGCTTAAATCGATTATCAGTTAACAGGAATGAACCATTCTCGCTATTCAAAGCATGATACTCACCAAAAACGCTGCGTTGCTGTTCGGGCAGGTTCGCTAGTTCTATGAGCGATTGAGCATTTCGATGCGTTGGACTTTCCAATCCCAGTCCATCATAAACAGTAGCGTGTACATCCAGAAGGGATACTGGCGTATCGCAGGTCTTGCCTTTGGGTACGCGAGGGCCGGCCAATATCATGGGAACTCCGCCGGATTCCTCGTAGTGGGTAAACTTGCCGAAAAAGCCGCGCGCGGATAGGCATTCGCCATGATCGGTTGAATACAATACGTGGGTATTGTCGGAAAGGCCCAGGGCTTCCAGTTGATTCAGGACGCGTCCCAGCTGGTCGTCTAGAAAGTGGGTAAGACCATAGTAGGCGTGTATCAGGTTTTTAATCTGGGCATCGGTGTGCTGTTCCGCCGCATCAAAGTATTTCCGCATGTAGGTGTAGTGAGGATGCATGGGCCAGTCTTCTTGCTTCCATTGCGGTGGACGGGGAAGCGCTTCGGGATCAAATTTGTCTAGGTACTCCTTTTTGACTTTGTAAGGGGGATGAGGGCAAACAAAGGAAAGGAACAGTGTCCACGGTTGCTCGTCTTCATGATGCTGTTCTAGCCATTGAATGGCCTCATCTGCGTTCTTGATGTCATACTGCTGGTAGGTGCTGTCACCTTCGCCAGCAGAGTTGATGCCTCCGCGTCGAGTTCGAAGGACGGGGTTGTCTCGGAGGCATCCCAGAGGGTCTCCGATTCCGCCTACGACATGCAAGGGCTGGATTTCGCGGGAAAACCCATTGTCGTCATCTTCGCTCCGGAAATGGAGTTTCCCGATTAAGTCGACCGTCAATCCCGCATCGCGGACCTCGTGATGCCAGGAGCGTTCGCTTCCATCGTAGGGGAAGGCGTTGTCCCAATTCCCGATTTCATGGACGTATTTGCCGGTTGCCAAGGAAGCCCTGGCGGGTACGCAAATGGGACATGTGGTATAGGCTCGTGAGAAAAGGGTCCCTCGGGCTGCCAACGCGTCCAAGTTTGGAGTGACGTTCTGGGGATTGCCATAGCATCCAGCAACGTGCTTCTGATGTTCGTCTGAAAGGATCAGGAGAAAATTAGATTTTGGCACAAGTTTTTCTAGGGCGGTGGTTGGTCTTGAAATTGAAATAAAGGTTTTTGACTAATGCGGGGAGAGGTCAAGCTCCTGAATCGGTCTCGTGAACTTCCAGGTGGGCATTATATGCATGCTTGACCGAACAGGGGTCTCTTAATTTGCTCTGTCGAGTCTATGAACGAGTTCAGGTTAGAGAATAAGAACGGGATATGGATGCGAGTGACCGATTATGGCGGAATAGTCATGGAGCTGCATGTCCCCGATCGGGATGGCGCGTTCTCAGATGTGGTTTTGGGATTCGATGCGGCGAGCGCCTACGGAGAGGATTCGCCTTATTTGGGGGCGCTTGTGGGGCGCTATGGGAATCGCATCGCCAAAGGGAAGTTTAGCATTGATGGAAAAGAATACACCTTGGCCCGAAACAACGGAGAGAATCACCTCCACGGAGGGATTCGGGCGTTTGACAAGGTTGTGTGGCAGTCCGAGCCCATCTCGGGAGATGGATTTACGGGGCTCAGGCTGCGTTATTTAAGCCCGGATGGAGAAGAGGGGTACCCGGGGAATCTCGATGTGGGCGTTACCTACAAACTGACGGATCAAAATGAATGGATAATTGAATACAGTGCGACGACTGACGCCCCGACTGTCGTCAATCTGACCCAGCATTCCTACTTCAATCTTGCCGGGCATGCGTCGGGTCAGAACCTAGACCATGAAGTAAGGATTAACGCTAGTTCTTACACACCGGTCGACGAAAACCTGATACCCACAGGCCAATTCGCTGATGTCGAAGGAACCCCCTTTGATTTTAGAGAGAGCGTCAAGATCGGCGAACGCATTGAAGATCCCGATGAACAGTTGAAACGGGCCCGTGGATACGATCACAATTACGTTCTGAGCAAAACCGAGCCCGGCGCATTGGAATTGGCGGCTGCGGTATGCGAACCCGATTCGGGACGGACTCTCGAAGTCCTCACAACCGAGCCCGGAGTCCAGTTCTACACGGGCAATTTCCTGGACGGATCCCTTGTTGGCAAGGAGGGTGCCCGTTATCGATTCCGAAATGGGTTTTGTCTGGAAGCACAGCATTTTCCGGATTCGCCTAACCAGCCGAACTTCCCCAGTACGCGACTGAATCCGGGCCAGTCCTACCGATCGACCACGGTCTATCGTTTTGGAGTTCGCTAGGCTGTCGATACCTCGTTTCTCGAGGATTGAGTCAGGTTTTGGGAATAGGATCGCGGTTTGGAACGTCTTCTCATTATGCGTACTCACGTTTTCCTTATCCTGTTCTCTTTCTCCGCCCTTGCCCCCGTTTTCGCTGAACGAAGCGGCCTTCCCAATCTGGAGGCATTGTCGGGCTACGATCCGGTAAGCTATTTCGAGGGAATGCCGCAAGAAGGGAAGGCTGGCCTGAGTCACGATCATGCAGGAGTCGTTTATCGCTTCGCTTCGGAATCCAATCGCGATTTGTTCATGTCGAATCCAGATGCTTATACGCCCGCGTATGGTGGCTGGTGCGCTTACGCCATGCTGGAGGGTGACAAGGTGGAAGTCGACCCGTTAAGCTACAAGCTGGTGGGGGGAAGGCTATTCCTTTTCTACAATGGCTTTTGGGGGGATACCTTAAAGAAATGGAACCGGAAGATCGCCAAGGCCCCTGAAGCCTCGCTGGTCGATCAAGCGGATGCCGAATGGCGAAAGCTGGTTGGAAAGTAGGGGAATCCAGATTGCGCGCTTCGTTCGGTTCCTGCAAATTTCTCCATGACGATTCCGCTTGCTGATCGCATCCGTCTTTGGCCATTATGTTCCGATTGCCACAGAAGCGGGGCAAGCCCCTTCCTTACCTTTTAACCTAACTTGCTATGAAAAAACTTTTTCGAATCGCTTTAATTTCTCTCGCAGCGATGACCGCTGCTAATTCGATCGCCTTTGCTCAAGCACGGGGTGACAAGAAGGCGCGGCCTAGCCCGAATGCCGCCATTAGCCAGACAATTGGCACCACAGAGGTTTCGGTGACCTATGGCCGTCCCGGTTTAAAAGGACGCAAGCTCGAAGACATGGTCCCTGCGGGGAAAGTGTGGCGCACCGGAGCAAACGAGTCTACTGCCATCACTTTTTCTGGAGATGTAATGGTGGGAGATGCGGCCATCCCTGCCGGCACCTATTCACTCTACACACTGCCGGAAGGCAATTCACTTACCATTATCATTAACTCTAAAATGTCGTGGGGAACCCAATACGACGAATCTCAAGATGTCGCTCGCATATCCGTACCGCTAAAGGAGGGTCCTGAATACGAATGGTTCACGATCGATTTTGATACGCTATCCAATGAAAGAGCTCACCTGAATCTTCGCTGGGGAGTCAAATGGGCGGCGGTACCCATAACGGTGAAATAGGAAAGGGTAGAGTAAACGCTTTTCAAAGGGGGGTCTACGGACCTCCCTTTTTTTGTCCGGTTGCACCGTTTCCCCAAAAAGCATGACAAATCTCCAAATCGTGCTATAGTACAGGACCCATTGTGAAAGCCCTGTCACAGCTAATGGCAGCGATTGCGTTTGCCTCCCCTCCGTTGATTGCTCAGCCAGTCGACGAAGAGGCAGAGCGTTTGGATTCGGAATCCGTCTATTTGTTTATTGGAGGTGAATTGAGCGCCAAACAGGGAAGGGGTAACTACCCCGTTCATTCCATAAGTAAGCGGCATATCATTATCGATAAAGGGACGGGAACTCGCAAAGTGAGCCAGAGCTCCCAGATTCTTATGCGGCTTAAGCCGATGCTTTCTTATTCGATGGTTGAGGTGAACCGTTTCGAGTTCAGCCTAAGTTCTACGATTCCTGCCGCTCTTGAAGCGCGAGCAATGTCGGAGATGATGCGGCACGATTGGGGTACGGATACACAGATTTCCGTTATTCCAGATGCGATTTCGCAGAGTCGTCAAAGGCGTAATGACTACTACGATCAAGTTGAGGAGCTTGAACGCGAAAACCGAGAGTATCAGGAAGATCTGGAGGATGAAACCCAGAACCTGATATTCGAAGTCGAGAAAATCAAAGACACCATCCACCTTGATCTCGAATTCTTGCCCAATCTTGACTACGAAAACGCCTATGTTGCCGTGGCCGTTGGAGCGGGTAGTGATAAGGGTGATTCCACGGTTGGAGGTAACTCCCAGGTGGTTGTGGGCTATTTGGGGACGCTGAGAGCGAACACGGTTGAGGCGTTTAAACTTCGAATGTCCTTGAAGCCTTTTCGGACGGAGAACGCAGTGTGCGAGCTATTCTTGTTTTGCGAGGACGGCAGACCGATCGCGACAAGCCTTTCACGCGGACTGAAAAAGTACACGAAGGAGGAAATCGAGGCGCTTCAAGACCGAAAAGACTCACTCCGCTAGACTCGAGTTC
>JAUHWE010000240.1 GCA_030424825.1 Verrucomicrobiia bacterium | reverse complement strand
ACTTTGTTCCATTTGGTCTGATCCGGATAAATATTACGCGGAATGCTATCTGTTCCAGAAAGACCATTTAGGCTTACCTTGGTCTTTTCGACACAATATGCCAGCATTTTATCTACATCCAATTTTTCAGGTTGTTGCTCTGTTGTGCTGGAACAGGCAAACATAGCGAAGGCTATACAAATTAATATTGATCTATAAATCATATCGATTCGTGTTTTTATTTAGTTTTTCAATTATCATTTTCAAATAATTGATTTGGAAAAAAACAGCCGACAGCAACTTGTTTTGACTGTCGGCTGCACCCAAACTATGAAGGAAATAGTAGTTATTGATTACCCCAACCAGGGTTTTGCTTTAAAGCCGGATTCAACTCGATCTGAGTTGTAGGAACAGGATCAAGATAGTTTTTCTTGCTAAAAAGTCTGTTTCCAGCATTATCAATGATCAAAGCACCTGCTTTAGTTGTAGCAATTCCTGAATAGCTATATGCAGGCTCTTCTTCGGTAGTCAATCCATGAGCCCATACAGCTGGATCAAAGATATTTGAACTTGGATCTTTTGGATTTACTGCAGTCTCATATTCTGTGCTGGCTCCTCCATATTGAACATATGCAGTACATATATTCCTGTTGAGTTCTGTTTCAGCAATTCCCCAACGCTTTAAATCACTAAATCGGAATCCTTCGCCAAATAATTCAATGCCTCTTTCCCTCCTAATCTCACCTAACATATTGAGGTCACTATAAGGCGCGATCAAAGCAGCAGTCAATGGAGCAACACCAGCCCTTTCCCTCAATAAATTGATTGAAAGATCAAGGTCTCCATCTGATCTATATCCAGAATGAAGGTGGTAAATCCCCATAGGGCTACTACAAAAGCGGTGACAACTACAATAAGTCGGATCATATTGATTTCTGACGTAGGGGCGTCGCTTGCGGCGACCCTACAGAAGCATTCGATTTATTGGGCAACTCTCTTAGATGCCAAGTTTGAGGAAGGCGGGACTCTAAAATTCCCTGTATGCTCCGTCTCTTCATCAGGTCTTCTTTGGCATTGTCAAAACTGGCGGGTCTATTGAGACTGCGAGTGTCTAATGCTCAAAACCGAATCAGTTGTAGGCCGATCTTGTAATTCAAAGACTCCTATATGGGGCCTGTTACTCCTGTTAGTCCTATCCGGTTGTCAAAGGGGGACAAATACAGAAGGCGAAACCGTGCACGTCTTTGCGGCTGTGAGTTTAAAAGAAGCGATGGAGGAGATCGGGAGGCAGTTCGAAGCGAAGACAGGTTTCAGTGTTTCCTTTAACTTTGCGGGTTCCAATGTACTGGCGCAGCAGATCGATGCCAGCTCCCGCGCAGATCTATTCATCAGCGCGGACTCGCGCTGGATGGACTTTCTCCAGGAACGCGGAAAATTGGGCGAGAACACTCGAGTGGATTTATTGAGTAACAGGTTGATTGCAGTTTGCTCGCACGGCGCTGGTTGGACGCTTGAAAGGCCAGAAGAGCTGTGTGAACTAGATTTCAAGTTCCTTTGTATTGGCGATCCGGAAGCGGTTCCGGCCGGCAGGTACGCACGAGATTGGCTTTCTGAGATATCCTGTGATGGGACAACGGTATGGGAGACGGTTCGGGACCGGGTATCGCCCGCTCCAGATGTACGGGCCGCTTTGGCTCAAGTATCGAGCCGTTCCGATTCCATCGGAGTAGTGTACCGTACGGACTATTTACTGTATCGAGACACGCTTAAGCTGCTTTTCGACGGACCGATTGAGGTCAGCTATCCGGCGGCGATGACAGGAAAGGGACTGGAAAAGCTGGCTGCCGGTAGGTTCTTCACCTTTTTGCAGTCCGACGAGTCCCGGTCCACATTCGATAAATTTGGATTTCAGAGCGATTCGAATGAGGGTGGTTAGGGTTCGCGCTTGCAAGCGGAGCCCCGCGAGGTGAGCTTTATTCGTTTCCCTGAATCTGGATTGTTCAGGCAACTTTCACCGTGCCAACGATTTACGAGACAATATCTACGACTTTGGTTTGGGCTGCTTTGGCGAGCTTGCTCGTGGCCCTACCCGGGATAGCGATCGCCTATGCCTTGGCCCGTCGCGAGTTCCTAGGGAAAAAGGTGCTGTCTACGCTAACGACACTCCCTTTGGTGCTTCCGCCGACTGCAGTAGGTTATTTGTTGTTACGACTCTTTGCGGACGATGGCTGGCTGGGAAAGGAAACGATTGGAATCGATCTCGATATACTGCTGAGCTGGAAAGCGGTCGTGATCGCGAGTTCTGTAATGTCTTTTCCGATATTCGTTCGAACCGCTCGGGTTGCATTCGAGGAAGTGAACCCGCGATTGGAAAGCATGGGCCAAACGCTTGGTATGAGTCGTTGGAAGGTCTTCCATTCCATTACGCTCCCGCTCGCATCGCGTGGTCTGATTGCAGCGACTTTGTTGGGATTCACGAGAGCATTGGGAGAATTTGGGGCAACGGTAGTATTGGCGGGGAATATTCCGGGGAGGACACAGACGTTGGCATCCGCGCTTTTCAGTGCGCAACAAAGCGGGAACGAAGCATTGGCGAATCAGCTCCTAGGGGTCGCCTTGCTGGTTGGCTTTATAACCGTTTACGCTACGGAACGACTCGCATCAAATCGTTCTCGGAGAAAGGAGCGACTAGGGTGAGTCCGAATAACGCGATTTTCGATATTTCTGTGAAGTCCCGCTCTGGGGAATTTGAACTAGAAATTGAATACAAAGGCTCTAAGCGAGTCTTGGGCGTATTTGGAGTATCCGGGGCAGGGAAAACCACTTTTCTTGAATGCGTGGCGGGACTGAGACCAGTAGAATCCGGGCGAATTGTGATTGGGGGTGAGATCTGGCTAGATTCAGGTCGCAGGCGCTTCCTAAGGACAAGGGATCGCAGTATTGGCTATGTTCCTCAAGATCATCTCTTGTTTCCCCATCAAAGTGTAAGAGGAAATCTCGAAGCGGGAAAAGCGAGGGCGGTCAAGAATGGACTCGATTTTGGAGGGGTGTGGGAAAAGGTTGTCTCAGTTCTTGAATTAGAGCCACTCCTCGGTCGTGCAATCGACCAACTTTCAGGGGGTGAAAAACAGCGTGTCTCGTTGGGCAGAGCTCTGTGCTCAGGCCCGAAGCTGCTTTTGCTGGACGAACCCCTCGCGTCACTGGATCTCCCTTTGAGGCGAAAGATTCTCCCGTTTCTAATTCGCATCAAGGATTCGTTCGAGTTGCCGATGGTGATCGTTTCCCATAACCCGATGGAATTACAAGTATTGTGCGACGAAGTCCTGATTATGGAGAAAGGCCGCGAGGTTAAGGTTGGAAGTCCTGGGGAGCTTTTCACGAGTGAATCGATATTTGAAGTCGCTAAGGAGCATGGGTTTGAGAATGTTTTTTCCGGAACCATCATTGGAAAATCGGAACAGGTAGACCAGCTAGGATTGTCGGATGCTGGTAGAGAAATCAGTATACAAATTCCAGCTACAGATATACCTCTCGGCGGTGGAGTTATTGGAAGTTTAAGGTCTGACAATATTTTGATCGGTCTCGAGAAGCCTCGTGGCTTGTCCGCCCGAAACTGTATTCCCGCCACAATTTCCAGCATTGAAAAGGCAGGAACACGATGGCTGCTTCATGCAAAAGTCTCCGATGCCATTCCGCGTTTCGTTGTCGAGGTGACAGGGGATGCGATTGAAGCATTGTCTCTGAGAAAAGGCGAAGCCGTATACCTGGTTTTCAAGACCAGTTCGGTTTCAACCCTGTCGGGTTGATAAACTAGATTCTGAAGGCTTCGCATTGCAGCCCCTGCTCCTGTAAACCTAGAATCTCTGGCCACAGGATGTCTAGGTGATGAGAACTCCTTGCCACCGTTAGCAATTTGGTTTTAATTATAGTCCATCGTCACAAGGCAAGCGATCTGCTCATTAATTGAACCTATTTGAACCATGAACCTGGAAGATTCGTATCGCATATTGGGAATCGATTCCAGTTTGACGGAGGAAGAGCGGTTTAGGGCTTATGAAGATTTGCGAGAACGCTTGAAGGCTAAGCTTGCCAAGGCTCCCACTTCAGGTCTCAAGGATAAGTACTCAAAGGCGTTCAAGCAGCTCGATGAAGCGATAGAGATTGTTGAATCCAGCTTCGACGAAAAAGAGCTACCCCTATTCAAGGTAGCCGCATCCGCACCCGATAGTTTGCCAATTGGTGGGGAAGATAGCATTCCGGTGTCAGCTGATGCGGAGGAGAGACCGAAGCGATCAGGGCTGCTTTGGATTGGATTCGGGGTACTGATTGTTGCGGGGATAGTCATTGTATCCAGTATTGCCTGGCATCGCCACGTTGAAAGTGATGCGCAACGGGTTGCCGCTGTTGCGTTGGAGCGAGCTCGGGAGGTTGAAAAAGCGGAATTGGCGTCGGCTCAGCAGGAGCTCAATCCGCTAAAGAAGCCGTATGAGTTGTTTTCCAAAAAATGGGATACGATCCTTGAAAACGCAACTGCTCGAAATTCGGAATTGGAAACGGCAAGAAGAGTCGCGAAACGCGAGGGAACGCAGGGCGAGCAGGTCGTCTCAAATTTTAGATTTGAGAAGCATTCGGAATACATCCATTGGCTCAAAGCGTACCTCGATCGATACTCAGTTGCGGAAGCGTTGAGTACGGCAGAAGATTTTCTCGCGGAAGGGAAGTTCGGCGCGGCGAAAAGCGCATTGGAAAGTCCCATTCCAGATTTCGACAAACTACAGGTGACGATTGAAAAGACGAAACAGGAGAAATATGAATTGCCGCTCAAGGAATTCCTCGCGAAACAGGATTTTAAGCGAGCTTTGGAGATTTCGGAAAAAGCTTTGAGCCGTCTTGATTTTGTGACGGGGATTGAAGCATTGAAGCCGTACGAGAATAGGGAATACGTAAAGAACGAAGCCAAGGAGGAACTCGAGAAGCTATACCGACTAAAGCATGAGGACACTCTCAAAAGGGCCCAGCATGCCGTGGAGATAGGCGAGTTCCCATTGGCTCGATCGTTGTTGGATGCCTTGGAAGGGGAACCGGTTGCCAACGGCCTTAAGCAAGAGCAACTGGAACTGGTAGAGCGGCTCAATGCCGAATATGCGTTGGAAGAAGCGACGCTGGCATCGAGGCAGTTTCTCGAGCAGAACGCGTTTGAAAAGGCCCGAGAGCAGCTGGTGTATCTAATGGAAAATAGTCACGTCGGAGAGCGGGCGGGACGCGAGATAAAGGAGATTGAGACTCTAGAGGCGGCGTGGCAATTGGAGCAGGATGCGATCAAACGGGAAACCGACCTGGCAAAGCTGAAGGAGAATGCCCTAACAAATGAAGCGGAGGATTCAACCCCTTCGGACTTTGATCGTCCTCCTCGATTGCTTTCCAAATCGGATCCGGTCTACCCCGATCTTTTGCGGCGAAGCGGTGTTAGTGGATACGTAGAGATGGAGTGGCAGATTGGCGTCGATGGTCGGGCAAAGGACATCAACGTACTGTCGTCGAGCCGGTACGAGTTCGAGATACCGGCCGTGGAAGCCGTAAAGCGCTGGAGATTCAAACCTGCTGAAAAAGACGGAAATACCGTGGCTGCAAAAGTGAGGCAAAGATTGCTCTTTAACCCGAAATAGGGTACAGTACCGCTTTTCTGAAGCGCTTCTGTGGTCGCCGCAAGCGACGCCCCTACAAATCTTCGATTTATTGGACGGACTCTTAAGATTAGGCAGTTTGGGAATTTGATCGCCCCGACAAATGGAGACTCCTACAGTGGAGATCGTGCAAATGAATGCCCTCGTATACGGATTTGGCCCTTATGGGAAATTTGCCCACAATGTCACCACGGATATCATACGTTCCGTCAATCGAATGAAGCGGGCGAAGGGAATGGTTTTTGACGTTCGGTTCAATCAAAAGCAGTTCATCGAGGCGTTGGAGCGTTATCGGCCAGAGATGGTCATTGGTCTTGGGCAGCATCCTCGAGCAAGAAAGATACGCATCGAGCGGCGAGCCCGGAATTGGCAGGCATCATCCTCAACTGAGGGTAAGCGGATTGAGCGTAGCGGGCCTGAATACTGTTATGTTTCCCTGAAAATTTCTGCTGCTGAGGGAGCGACGGTCACCTATGATGCGGGCGACTATGTGTGCAACTATTCGATGTACGTGATGTGTCGGGAAACCGAGAAAACCGGTGCGAAGTATGCGTTTTTACATGTGCCGCTTAATGTGGATGTTGAGAAGGCAACGGAGTTGATTGGAAAGATTCTCAGTCGATAGGAATCGGCGTCCCTATCGGTCCGAACCAGGCGGAGACTTGCTGGGGAGTGCGGATCACCGGGCCGTCGGTCCCAACCTTTCAGAATCCAGTAGCTCACTCGCTTTAGCGTGAGCCAAAATTTTCCTTCAGCCACATTTCTTCTTACATAGTGGGCTCACGCTGAAGCGAGTGAGCTACTGGGATCTTTTTTCTGGTCCGCGAGCGGGATATGCTGTAGTTCCTTTTCGCATATGTCAGATCAGTCTTTGCAGGATAAAGTGGTGATAATTGTCGGCGCCAGCAGCGGAATGGGAAAAGCGACCGCGATTTCGTTTTCGAAAGCGGGGGCGAAGCTGGCCTTGGCCGCGCGTAACGAAAGCGCGCTGAACGAACTGTCCTCGGAGCTTGGCGGCGATACGCTCGTTTGCCCGTTGGATGCACGTGATGTGGATGCGATTGAGAATCTCATAAAGCAGACGCTGCAGACTTTTGGGCGAATCGATGTTTTGATTTACGCGACAGGGACCAACATCCCGGATCGCAGTCTGGAAAAGCTGACCTACGAAACTTGGGAAATGATGCTCGCTGTAAATGCCACGGGCGCTTTCAGCTGCACAAAAGCCGTCCTTCCGACTATGCAAAGCCAAAAGGAAGGGTTGATCATCTACATCTCCTCCGTATCGGCGAAACGGGCCGACGTCTCGGGCGTTTCCTATCAGGCTTCGAAACACGCGCTAACCGGACTGGCCCACGGAACCTACCTGGAGCAGAAAGGAAATGGGATCCGCACAAGCTT
>JAUHWE010000239.1 GCA_030424825.1 Verrucomicrobiia bacterium | reverse complement strand
CAATGTAATCTCCGTTACGAGGCCCTAAGAAAGCAAGACCGACCCAGTATATCCCCATAATTCCAAAAAAGCCCCACCAAAGGAGCTCTTTGTAGCTGGTTTTATCATTCTTGGATCTCTTCATCCGATTTAATTGAACGCTAGATTCAATCAGCGCAGCTAATCCGCGTTGATTGAAAACCCAATACGGTCTGGTTCTTTTGGTTGGTATTCAAAAAAAGTCACCATGTCTAAGATCGTGGTCACTCTTTCAAACATTAGATTCACTTCCGAATTTTCCATCGATCTACCCGCTCGTCGGGCTATCTCGTAAGCTAGGTCATCCAAATCGTCAGAATGGAAACCTAGGTCTTTGCCCAGTCGATCACTTGGTCGAATAGGAAAATTAGTAATTCGAGTAGCTTCTTCGTAAACCGCACGTACAACCCAAGTATCGTGCTCCCTTGCGGGTAATGCTTTCGAGAACGTACAAATCGATTCTTCTTTTCTCTCTCTTTCCTTTTTCTTCTGCGAGAACCCACTATTACAGAAAAGGAGTGCGAATGCCGCTACGACACCAAAAACCAAATACCTGGATCCTGTACTGAAATAAATGTAAGCCAGAATAATAATGATAGTCACAATGAAGGCAGAAATGCCAAAATAGCCGAGCTGGCGAGGCTCTTTAGGTAGCGGCATTAATCGAGACGGAGTCTTCATATCGTTTTGCCCAATAGTACCAAAATAGTGATTAATTCAATGCGGGGGATGACCTAGTAGATGATGAATAGCCGATTGGCTCAAGGCTATTTCTTACGCAACAAAGGGTTTCTCCAACTTCGGCTAGGCAGATATTCACTCTTCTGTCAGGAGTAAATTCAACTCCCGCGGCCCTGTTTGGATCGTCACTGCCTAGACAGCGTGGAAGACTTCCACCTGCAGCGAAACGAACCACAGTTTTCTACATTTGCCATCGCTCCGAGGAAAGCGGCTTCCCTTTAGCCAATAATTCCTTTCCAATTGTCGCCCAATGAGTACTGACGCATTCTGCCCCCACGACCCGTTTAAAAAGGCCCGAGAATCCGAGGGGTTTTTGCCCAACGATTTTGATGGGGAGACGATTCCTATGATTCTTCGTCACAAGGACGTACGAGCAGCGGCGAAGGACTGGAAGACCTTCAGTTCCGACGATCCCTTTCACGTACCGATTCCGCAAGAGGAAGACGTGCGGAGCGTGCGCCAATTGCCCATTGAAACCGATCCTCCAGTTCATACGGAATACCGCAAGATCGTAGAGCCTTTTTTTCGTCGTGCCCTGAAACCCGAGATGATCGAACAGGTCGAGCAGCTGATCGCCGACGCCCTCGTGGATGCGATCGGACGCGACTCGATCGAGATCGTTCGCGACTTCGCCCTTCCCATCCAGTCACGGGCACTGGCCATCCTTCTCAACGTTCCTCAATCCGAGGCGGAGCACTGGATCAGTTGGGGAATCCACGTTTTTCGCGATCCAGAAACCGGTGAGAAAGGCTCTCAGCTCGATGGCTATATACACCAACAGCTGGATCGGGCTGAAAAAGATCCCGGTGAAGATTTCTTCAGTGCCCTTACCCAAGCCACCTTTCAAGGGCGCAAGCTCACACGTGACGAGATGGAAGGCTTCGCCAATCTTACCTTCGCCGGTGGACGCGACACCGTCATCAACACCATCGCAGGTATCATCGCCTACTTCAGCTCCCATATCCAACAACTGGATTCGATTCGCCAAAACCCCAAACTCATACCCACCGCGGCCGAAGAGTTCGTGCGTGTCATCACTCCCCTCACCCATATCGGGCGCAAGTGTCCCATGGATACGGATATCAAAGGAGTTAAAGTGGCCGCCAACGAGCGCATATCTCTCTGCTGGGCTTCGGCTAATTTCGACGAGTCGGTTTTCGATTCCCCCGAGGAAGTTCAGCTCGACCGCAGACCCAATCCTCACATCGCCTACGGAGCCGGTGCCCACATGTGCCTCGGTGCGCCCCATGCCCGCCTCATAATTCGATCCCTTCTCAAAAAGCTCTCTCAGCACCTTGGCACGATAGAGCTCATCGACTTCCAGGAGAACATCGAACGCGAAGCGAAGTACCAACGCCAAGTCGGCTATCAGTCGTTAGTCGTGAAACTCGGGGCGCGGGCAGATACCGATTAGCCCTTTCACCATAGGGCCGGCGCTTGCGTCGTGCCACGTAAGGCGTATCCACAAGGTTGTGCCTCAACATAAAACATCCCCGAGGGATTTTAAGGTAGCGGGCGATCTCCGAGCGCCCATTGCAGTATCTATCGGGTGGGCGCTCGGAGATCGCCCGCTACCAAACCAACGCGGCACAGCGCAAGCGCTGGCCCTACGATAGGGAAACATTTCACGATTCTCCGATCACACTCACGCCAGAATATCCTTCACCACGTGACCATGCACGTCGGTTAAGCGATAATTCCGGCCTTGGAACTTGTAGGTGAACCGCTCGTGATCGATTCCCATCAGATGCATGATCGTCGCTTGAAAATCGTGCACATGCACCGGGTTCTCAACGGCATTGAATCCAAACTCGTCGGTCGCTCCGTAGACCATTCCCGGCTTCACTCCGCCTCCGGCCATCCAGATGGTAAAGCCGTAGGGATGGTGGTCTCGTCCCCAGCGGGCGTAATCTTGAAAATCCCCCTGCAGGAAAGGTGTTCGTCCAAACTCGCCTCCCCAAATCACCAAGGTATCATCCAGCATCCCGCGTGACTTCAGGTCCTTAATCAGGGCGGCACTGGGCTGGTCCGTATCCATACACTGGACCTTCAACTGTCGGGTCAGATTATTGTGCTGATCCCAACCGGCATGCATCAACTGAATGAACCGCGTTCCTCGTTCCGCCAAACGTCTCGCCATGAGACAGTTGTAGGCGAAGCTGCCTTGTCGACGCACATCAGGACCGTACATCGAGAGCGTCGATTTCGATTCGCTCGACAAGTCCGTGAGTTCGGGAACACTCATCTGCATCTGGTAAGCCATCTCATACTGGGAAATTCGCGTAGCGATTTCCGGATCGCCGTAGTCCTTGAGCTTTTCTTCGTTCAGCTTGGCTAGATCATCCAACATGCTCCGGCGCAGCTCGCGACTAACTCCGTCAGGATTCTCCAAATACAGTACCGGCGTTCCGCTGCCGCGAAATTTAACCCCTTGATACTTGGTCGGCAAAAAACCCGAGCCCCAATAAAAATCGTAGAAAATCTGGCCACAAGAGGCTTCCTTGTCACGGGAGGTCATCGCTACGAACGAAGGCAAGTCTTCCGCCTCCGACCCTAGCCCATAACTGAGCCAGGCCCCCATGCTGGGTCGGCCCGGAATCTCTGCTCCCGAAAGGAAATAGTTGATGCCGGGAGCGTGGTTGACCGAAGTGGTGTGCATTGACCGCACAAAGCACAAATCATCTACGATCTCCGCCGTATGAGGAAGAAAGCTGCCCAGACTGATACCGCTTTTCCCATATTGCGAGAACTCGGTTATGTTGGGTAGCAGCAGCTTCTCCTTGGTATCGGTCATGGAACTGAAGCGCTTGCCGCCCAACACCGAATCCGGAACCGGCTCCCCCCTCAGCTTCGCCAGCATGGGTTTGTGATCAAACAAGTCCACATGGGAAGGCGCTCCATTCTGAAGCAAGTAAATGATGCGCTTCGCCTTGGGAGCGAAATGGGGCAAGTTTGGAAGACCTGAGGGAGACTGGGCCAGCGCTTTCGGATCCAGCAAGCTCGCCAAGGCCACCGCCCCTACACCTTGGGCCGTCTTTCCAAAAAACTCTCTTCGAGTAAACTGTCTTTTCGAATCGATTAACGGATTCATATCGAGGTAGCGGGCGATCTCCGAGCACCCAATTTAAAACCAAAATACCTATCCAGGGGCGTTCGGAGATCGCCCGCTATTTGATTCAATTTTGTCCCTGTCCGTTTCATCTTTAGCAAATACAAACTCCCTATTCCTTGGTGATTGCTTCATCCAGATTCAGAAGCATTAAGCCAACTGTAGCCCACGCCGCATGCTCGACCGGATCCAAGCGGTCGTTTCTTTTGGATTCCCCCGCGCTGGCGTCCCGGTCCTTTCTGAAGTAGGAACGGTATTTGTCCAAGGCGGTCGACAGCGTACGTTGCTCTGTCTTGCTCGGAGCCCTCGCCGTGGTCATTCTAAATGCAGTCTGCAACCGTTTGGAGTCCCCACCCTTGAATTCGGTTAGCACTCTCTCGGCCAATCCTCGGGCCGCTTCCGCAAAGGTGACATCGTTCAACGTCGTCAGCGCATGCAACGGCGTATTGGTCCGCTTAGATTTTACTTCGCAAACCTGACGCGGCGTCGCATCGAAAAAGATAGGCGGCCCCACAATGCGTCTCCAAAACGTGTATAAACTCCTTCGATACAAATCCTCGCCGCTTCCCTGTTCATACTCAATAAACCCAAAGGACGCCTCTTTCCAAATTCCCTCTGGCTGGTACGGCATCACAGGGGGACCTCCTCGATCTTCATTCAGCAAGCCACCCAGAGCCAAGGCCTGATCCCGAATCATCCAGGACGGCATGCGAAAACGAGGCCCCCGTGCCAGCAGCTCATTTTGCGGGTCACGCTTTATCAATTCAGAAGACACCCGCGATGATTGGCGATAGGTCGCGCTAGTCACGATCAGCTTGTGAATCTCCTTCACGTTCCAGTTATTCTCACGAAACTCCACGGCCAGCCAGTCGAGCAAGGCTTCATGCACCGGCGGCTTGCTCTGCACTCCAAAATTCTCAACCTGCTCCAGAATTCCCCTTCCGAAAAACTGCTGCCAATAGCGATTCACCGTTACCCGAGCCGTAAGCGGATTCGCTTCCGACATCAGCCACTCCGCCAGATCGAGTCGATTGAAGTCGCCCGTCTCTTCCTCGCCTCCGTTGAGGGCGGAAGGAAAACCAGTGATCACCTTTTCCCTCGGCTGGTCGTACAAGCCGTTCTCCAGAATGTGAGTGTCACGCTCCACGGAATCCTCCATGATCATCACAATCGGTCGCAAATTACTGTAGACATCAAGATCCTTGTAGGCGTCGATATAGTCTAGCGTGGCCTGGACATACTCTGGTTCCGTTTCGCTGTAAACGGCGATAATTTCCGTCAGCGGTTCGGGTCGTCGTTCAATGACCGGTTGCTTGAGGATTCCTTGAATGGTTCCGTTTGTAATCGATTTCGCCTTTTCCGACTCAATCGCCAGCGCCCCCTCTTCCCGAGGAAACAAGACACGCTCGACTGCGTCCAACCGGTCCGCCGCAATCTTCTTTGCCGCTTCAAGCTCCTCGACACGTCGGTCGTGAACCTCCGTTGTCAGATCCAGAATCGGAGCGGTCTGAGGATTGCGCCCCTTTCCCGTAACCTCGGTCTTATCAAAAAACGCCATGAGCTGATAGTACTCACGCTGCGATACCGGATCGTATTTGTGGTCGTGGCACCGAGCACACCCCATCGTCAATCCCATCCAAATGGTGGATACGGTATCCGTTTGGTCGACCAAGTAATCGATCCTGTTCTCCTCGGCGAGCCGGCCCCCTTCGCCATTGATCATGTGGTTTCGCAAAAAGGCGGTGGCCAGCTTCTGATCTTGTGACGCCTGCGGCAGCAAGTCTCCCGCGAGTTGTTCGATTGTAAACTGGTCGAAGGGCATGTTTGAATTCAGCGCATCGACTGCCCAGTCCCGCCATGGCCACATCCCGCGCTCGTCATCATTCTGATACCCATTGCTGTCCGCGTATCTGGCGGCATCGAGCCATTCCCAAACCATTCGTTCCCCGTATCGTGGTGAAGCCAATAGCCGGTCCACGACCTTCTCGTAGGCATCGGGTGATCGGTCTTCCAAAAACGCATCAATCTCTTCCAGGGTCGGTGGAAGTCCCGTCAAGTCCAAGGTCACGCGACGAATAAGCGACTCCCGATCGGCTTCTGGTGAAGGGGTGAGCTTCTTTTGCTTCAGCTTAGAGAAAATAAACGCATCGATGGGGTTTCGCTCCCAACTGGAATCGCGCTCCGCAGGAAGCGCACTGCGCTCGGGTGGAATGAACGCCCAATGAGCTTCATACTCCGCCCCCTGCTCCACCCATTTCCGAAATAGCTCTTTTTCTCCGTCCGTAAGTTTTCTGGGGTGCTCTACCGGTGGCATTCTTTCCGAGTCATCGTCCGTAAGAATCCTCCAAACGAGTTCGCTCTCGTCCGGATCACCTGGGACAATCGCTGCATAGCCCCCAAGGTCCCGAGTCGCTCCTTCGATTGAATCCAGTCTCAGATCTGCTTCGCGGGCATTCTTATCCGGTCCGTGACACTGGAAACACGTATCCGACATGATAGGACGGATATCGTGATTGAAGGAAACCCTTTCCTCCAACTCCTCTGCAAAGACGAGTCCTGCTTGAGGCATTCCCCACAACCCAGACGCCAAGAGGGCCACAGGCCACCTAACATTCTCTATCGTTACGGTTTTCAGATTCATGGGGTATATGTAAAAAATGCCACGGTCGGGCTCAATGTCCAGTAAAGAAGGTAAGGTACCGAGGAAACAGAGCATCCCAGGGTCGCCCGGTAAAATCCGGCGAGGCCACCCCTAATCGTCTAGGATTTCAATCGCCTCTTGCGGCAGCCAGCATTCTGACCCGTCTTCGAGCCGAGCACGCACCCATTCCCCACGGCCCTCGGTGAGCGTAATTTCAAGGCCGTTGTGGAGAGGGTCCGCATAGGCCGACAAATAGGAGTATCCCGGCCCCTTGCGCCCGTAAACTTCATCTACAATCAAAACGCCGTTGTCCAATCCGGCAAGTGTATCCCATCCTAGTAAAAGGCCCTGAATTATCGCGGCCCCGAACAAGACCCCTGAGATAGTCAGCCAAGCTCTACTTCGGTACCGTATCCAAAAAACAGAAACACCGAACGCAATGAGCCACAGCAACGAAAACGTCGCCTTTTTCCAGCGACGAGGAGTCTCTACAGGCTTGGGACCTCCGGAAAAGGAATCGAGTCTCAGCGCTCGTGCGGCTTCCAGGCTGGTGGCC
>JAUHWE010000238.1 GCA_030424825.1 Verrucomicrobiia bacterium | reverse complement strand
GCTGGTTGGCTGCTCGCGAGGTGCTCGACTTCCCGGCGTGGTGGCGCGAGATCGATGCGATCCGTGACATCCGCCTGGAGGACCGGCTCGAGATGTACCTCGACTGTCGACGCACCGCGGAGCGGTGTTCGCTGTGGTTCCTCCGCAACCGCCGCCCACCGGTCGACATCGCCACCGAGGTGGCGCGGTTCCGCGAGCCGGTGATGAACCTCGCCGCCGAGTATCCGTACCGGCTGGTCGGGCCGCTCCACGACGCGGCGCAGGCGTTGGCCGCCACAAGCGCTGAGGATTCCAACCTGGCCCAATCGCTTGGAGACATCGTAGTCAGCGAGATCGAACAATTGGCCATTCAATACGAGAAGCCTTGGACAATCGATTTTAACCAAGTTTTCCGAGGGGACAGTTGGCAACTATGCACAAGCACTCCTTTCGCCGCCCTAACGATCGCCACTGCTTTGCGAACCTCCTTTCGGGGAAAGTTCGGCTTCGATACCCGGTACTCCATCGGAATCGGGAAAGCCGACCCCGGAAAAGCCCAGGGTTCTATGCAGACAACGGGCGAGGCCTTCCAACTCTCCGGGAAAGGACTCGATGGCCAAAGTAAAGAGAACCGTCAGGAGATATCGTTTACAGACGAGTACCCATCCATCGAGCGCTTCGCCAAATCCACTTGCTACCTGCTAGACGCGCTCATCTCCAATTGGACCGACAAACAGTGTCTTGCGGTTTCTTTGGCCATTTCCGGCAAGGCAAATAAGGAGCTCGCCAAACGATTCTTGCCAAAGGCGATATCCGAGCAGGCATTCGGCAAGCACTTGAGCGCTGCAAATTGGAATCTCGTATCCAGATCACTTCAAATCTTCGAATCGGCCCTTTCCACCCAACTCACTTCCCCATGACCCCGGCACCTGAAGTCCTGATTCCCCTCCTGTCGGCTCATTTCATCTCGGATTTCGCGTTGCAAAGCGAACGCATGGTACGCCAGAAGAGAAAGCTCCCCGCTTTCGCGCTACACATTGGAATTACCTTCGCGATTGCCTACCTAGCAATCGGAGATCTCACGCATTGGGAAATCCCCCTCGTTGTCGCTCTTAGCCATGGGCTGATCGATCTACTGAAAACGCGATTCGAATCCGGTCGCACCAACGATCTAGCGATTTTCGTAATCGATCAATCACTACACATCGCAGTAATCGCGGCACTCGCAATGTGGGCCCGGCCCCTACTCGTCCTGCCCGACGAAAACTTGCCTTCCAATGACTGGAATCAAAAATACCTGCTACTCGCCTCAGCCTGTATCGCCACCACCCGAGCCAGTGGAATTCTCATCCAAAAAATTCTCCGGGCGATCCTCGGGCGGGAGAATCTGGACGAGAGCGCCCCGAAAGGACTCCCCAACGCTGGAAGATATATTGGCTACTTGGAACGATTGCTTCTACTGATCTTCATTCTGCAAAACCAATTCGCTGCCGCCGGATTTCTGGTCGCTGCCAAATCGATTTTCCGATTTGGCGACATCAACGGCAAGAATCGCAAAGACGCTGAGTACATCCTCGTCGGGACCCTGCTGAGCTTCACAATCGGAATCGTGATCGCGATTACCGTTAAGACCCTCCAAACAGCACCTTGAGGCGAGCCTGAACAGCATCTGGCCGACGGTGAAAACGGATCTTATTTGGAATGATTCCAATTTTCTCTTGATATTTAGAATTATTCCAGTTTCTTGTTGATATTGAGATTGATTCTTAGTTAGAGCCTTTAAGAAACGAAAAAATGAACTCCGAAGTTACCACAGAGACGCTAAACCGGAAGCTCGCCCAGGCGGGGCTCCGTTCCACGCGTCAGCGAGAGGTCGTCTACAACGCGATTCTTTCCAAGCGGGACCACCCCACCGCAGACGAGATTTTTGCTCGGGTAAAAGTCGACATGCCGAGCATATCGCTCGCAACGGTCTACAACTGCCTCGACACCCTCGTTCAATGCAACCTTGTCAAACAGGTGCACCTCGAACGTGAATCCACGCGATTCTGCCCCAACCTATCTGAACACGCCCACTTTCACGACAACGATACCGGGCAGGTTTTTGACGTTCAGCTCAACCAGGAGATTCTCGAGAAGCTTTCCAGCCTCTTACCCGAGAATTTCGAGCCCAGCTCGATAGACATCACTTTTCGTGGGAGAAGCGCAGATTCCGCCCAACCCGCAGAAGACGACCGCAACAACCACTCACCATTCAATTTTTCATGAGCGCATCACTCGAAATAAAGAACCTAAACGTAAGCATCGGCGACAAGCGGATCATAAAAGACTTCAGCCTTACCATTCCTAAAGGAGAAGTACATGCCATCATGGGGCCTAATGGCACCGGCAAGAGCACCTTGGCGAAAGCGCTGGCGGGACATCCCGACTACGAGATAACGAGCGGCGACGCCTTAATGGACGGCGAATCCATCATTGAAATGGAAGTGGATGAACGCTCTCGTGCCGGACTCTTTCTCGCTTTCCAGTATCCAATGGAAATACCCGGCGTCTCGATCGCCAACTTCATCCGGGCGGCTAGAAATGCTCGCTTGCCCGAAGGCGAGGAACTCAATGCTCCTGCCTATTACAAAGAGCTCTACGAAAAAATGGATACGCTTAAGATTGATCGGAAATTCACGTCTCGATCGATCAACGAAGGGTTCTCTGGAGGAGAGAAGAAACGGTGCGAGATTCTGCAACTCGCCATGCTGAATCCTAAATACGCCATTTTGGATGAGACGGATTCCGGATTGGATATCGACGCCCTTAAAATCGTCTCTGAAGGGGTAAACGCCCTTCGCGGACCGGGACTCGGAGCGCTCGTCATCACCCACTATCAACGCCTGCTCGACTACATCGTACCCGACGCGGTCCATGTAATGTATGATGGCCGCATCGTTAAAAGCGGTGACAAAAGCCTCGCTCTTGAGCTCGAAAGCAAGGGCTATGACTGGATCAAAGAGATCGCAGAGAACGCTGCCTAAAAAATCAGCCACCACACAACATGACAACAGCTGCTAAAAATTACGAGATAGACCGGGATAAAGGCGATTTCAAATACGCCGAAACCCATAAGTTCGACGCCGGTGTCGGGTTGAACGAGGGTACTATCGACTACATTTGTGACGTTAAAGGCGAAGACGATTGGATTCGCCAATTCCGCAAACGGGCCCTCAAAGTGTTCCAGGACAAGCCCATGCCTACCCATTGGGCCACCAAGGATCTGGAGAATATCGACTTCAACAAGATTCGCTACTATCTCGCGGGTGACCAGCGAGCCAAGAAAAGCTGGGACGACGTTCCAGATGAAGTGAAAGAAACCTTTGAGCGACTTGGCATCCCAGAGAACGAGCGCAAGTTTCTGGCGGGTGTTGAAGCGCAGTTCGACTCAGAGGCCGCGTATTCAAATATTAAGGAAGCGGTAGCCAAGGATGGAGTCATATTCATGGGAAGTACGGATGGCCTCATGGAGCATCCAGAAATATTCAAGAAATGGTTCGGCAAAGTCATTCCGACGGGAGACAACAAATTCTCTGCTCTCAATAGCGCCGTTTTCTCGGGCGGTTCCTTCATCTATGTACCCCCCGGTGTTAAAGTTAGCCACCCGCTTCAGGCCTATTTCCGTATCAACGCAGAGAATTTCGGCCAATTTGAACGTACACTAATCATTGCGGACGAAGGATCGGAAGTCACCTACATGGAGGGATGTACGGCTCCAAAATTTGACACAGCCACCTTGCACAGCGCGGTCGTTGAGCTTGTGGCCTTACCGGGAGCCAAGATCGAGTATATCACCGTTCAGAATTGGTCGAGCAACGTATTCAATCTGGTTACAAAACGGGCGATCGCCCATGAGAACTCAGTCGTCAAATGGATCGACTGCAATATTGGATCTAGACTTACCATGAAATATCCCGGTGTCATTTTGAAAGGACGCAAAGCCCGAGGAGAAGTCATGAGTATAGCTTTGGCCAATGACGGGCAGCATCAGGATACCGGAGCCAAGATGATACACGCCGCTGATGAAACGACCAGCAATATAATAGCAAAATCGATCAGTGTCGGAAAGGGACGATCCACTTATCGAGGGCAGGTACACATTCCCAAGCACCTGAAAGGCTGTAAGAACAACACCGAATGTGATGCCCTTCTAATTAACTCCGATTCTCGGACGGACACCTACCCGGCGATTACCGTGAGGGGTGACCAGAATTATGTTCAACACGAAGCGTCGGTTAGTAAGGTATCCGCAGAACAAATATTCTACATGCAGCAGCGCGGACTCAGCGAAGCGGCGGCTATGAGCTTAAGCGTCAACGGATTCGTAAACGATCTCACCAGACAGTTCCCTATGGAGTACAGCGTGGAGCTCAAACGCCTGATCGAACTTGAGATGGAAGGTTCGGTCGGCTGATTCCAGTCCTCGTAACTGGATAACCTTTAACTATAGTACAGCGCCAAGTGAGCTCACTAACAGAAAACTCTTTAATGGAAGCCGAAGCAGGTATTGACGAATCAATTCGATACGCATTCCAGAACCATATGGAATCCTTGAATACCGCACCCGGCTGGTGGAAGGAATTCAAGACAGATGCGTTAGAATCCTATCTAAAATTGCCGATGCCCAGGCGGAATGACGAAAATTGGCGGTTCGCCAATCGTAACAATCTCGACCTTGGAAAGTATCATTTCGACCAGCAAAATCTTTCGGCCAACCATCAATCCCTTATAGACCGGTCTGATTTTGCAACTTCGCAATCGGGTGCGTATGTATTTGCCGACAATCAGACCGTCCTAGCAAATAAAGCCCCAAAAGAACTTCGAGACCAAGGGGTAATTTGGGCAACTCTGGGTGAAGCGATCGCGGAGCATAGCGATTTGCTCAAGGACTACTTCATGAAGCAGTCCATCGATTTGGGGTCAGAGAAATTTGCTCATCTGCATTCCGCTTTCGTATCCAGCGGCGTGCTTTTATACATTCCAAAGGGAGTCGAGATCGAAGCGCCTTTTTGCGCCTACAATTGGTCCACCTCCGATAGTGGAACCATGTATCCACATACCTTGGTCATTGCTGAAGAAAATGCCAAAGCGAGCATCGTTGAAGCGCATCTATCGGATGGAGAACACCCAGCATTTTCTTGTGGGGTCACTCACCTATTCGCAGGTGTTGGCTCCCAATTGAACTACACACTCATTCAAAACCTTAATGAGAAGACTCTTGGGTTTCAGATAAACTCGAACATCGCCGGAAAGGATTCGGTTGTGAACATGAACAGTATCATCCTCGGATGCGGACACTACCGTTCAGAAACACATGGCCAGATTAAGGGTTCCGGAGCGCACGTGGACATGAGGTCCATGGCGTTAGCTGACGCCGACCAGGAGATCGACCAGAGAACGCTGCAAACCCATTCCGCTCCGCACACCACGTCGAACTTGCTCTTTAAAAACGCTCTAAAGGAAAACTCAAAAACGATTTTCTCTGGATTGATAAAGGTCGATGATGTCGCTCAACAGACCGACGCCTATCAAACGAATCGAAATCTGCTTTTGAGCAAAACAGCGGAAGCAAACTCGCTCCCTGGACTGGAGATAGAAGCCAATGACGTAAAGTGTAGTCATGGAGCAACGACAAGCGAAATACAAGATGAAGAAATATTCTACATGCTGGCCCGCGGGATTCCCAAGGATGCCGCACAAGAGTTAATCGTGTACGGGTTTTTTGAAGAAATCCTGGAAAACATAGAAGACGAGACCCTCTCCAATCGCACGCGAGAGCTCATTCGCAGAAAATTTCGATCCGAGACGAACTAGGCGCTCACTCCCGTCGATAACAAGGCCTAGAGTCGCCATAAACGCACGTATTTTTAAAGATGACCGAAGAGTCCCAAGAACGTAGCCTTACGAGAGAGGTAGAAGCGGTTCAAATTCCCAGTGGCGACCGGATCGAGCTTCCCGCCTTGACCAAGGTGCAAATCACACAGCAGCTGGGAGGCAGCTACACGGTGATGACTCCCTACGGTCTGGCCCGGATCGAAGGCTCCGACGCCGACGCCCTAGGGGCTGATATCGCCGCCGCCGCTCAAGCGGAAAGCGACGATTCGAAGAAAGAGAAGGAAAACCAGCCCTTGGCTCAGGGTGAAGAACCCGACGAGGAGGCCATTTGGCAACAGCTCAAAAATGTCTACGACCCCGAAATACCGGTGAACATCGTGGACCTCGGTCTGGTCTACTCAATGAGCGTGGAGCCCAGCGATCAAGGGGGTCACCGAGTGGTGGTCCAAATGACGCTTACTGCACCGGGCTGCGGGATGGGCCCCGCCATCGCGGAAGACGCCAAGAGCAAAGTGATACTCGTGCCGGGGGTTAACGAGGCGGAGGTCAATCTCACCTGGGAACCCGCCTGGGATCAAAGCATGATTAGCGAAGAAGGCCGCATGATACTCGGGTTGGTCTGAGACGAAATCAGCCGATCCGGCACCAATCGTTCAATCACTCGATTATCAAATTCGTGTTTATTCTTCGGAATGTCGCGAGAGTCGGAATTTCCCATTGAATTCTCCACTATTCCTTACTTGCTAAGAACTAACCATTTAACCAATCACTTAATTTCCATGTCCGACCACGACGATAAGCCACAGGAATCTTCCGTAAGTTCCACCATTCAAAAGAAATTCCTCAAAGAAAGAAAGGTCTTCTGGTGGGGGGAAGTTTCCGACGAATCTGCCAAAGATGTCACCGAAACCCTCCTCTACTTGGAAGCGGACGCTCCGGGCAAGCCCATCACCTTTTACATCAACACTCCCGGGGGATCCATCACCGCAGGGATGGCGGTCTACGATACGATCAAGATGATCTCTTCTGAAGTGTCGGTGGTCGTGACCGGTATGGCCGCTTCCATGGGATCCATTCTCCTTTCCGCCCCCAAGAAGGGAAACCGTTTTCTGTATCCACATTCCTATGTAATGATTCACCAGCCTCTAATCGCGGGCCAGCTGAGGGGACCTGCAGTGGACATCCACATCCATGCCCAGTATCTTGAGCAATTGAGGGCG
>JAUHWE010000237.1 GCA_030424825.1 Verrucomicrobiia bacterium | reverse complement strand
ATGGAGAAGCTGAAGTACGCTTCTGTGCCTCGCATCTTTATCGAGCGTGCCTCTTCACGTGTCCGTGTTAAAATCTTCACCGCCCGCCCAGGCATCGTCATCGGTCGTAAAGGGCAGGAGATCGAGAAGATCAAGGAAGAGCTTTCCGTTATGACTGGACGAGAAATCCTTCTCGACATCCAGGAAGTTAAAAAGCCTGAGCTCGAAGCGAAGCTCGTCGCGGACAATGTCGCGCTTCAGCTGGAGCGTCGTATTTCTTTTAGGCGTGCCATGAAGAAGGCGGTTCAAATCGCTATGAGTCTCGGCGCCGAGGGAATTAAGGTACAAGTTGGTGGAAGACTTGGTGGAGCGGATATCGCTCGGACTGAAGTACAACGCCAAGGTAGTGTGCCTCTCCATACGTTGCGCGAGGAAATTGACTACGGTACATCAGAAGCCAGGACAGTTTACGGCATTATTGGCGTAAAGTGCTGGGTATTCAAAAAGGACGAACAATAAACCTACTTTACTGAGCTATGCCAGCACTCACTCCATCACGTACAAAATATCGGAAGTCCATGAAGGGCCGCATGCGCGGCAATGCTAAGGGCGGCGACACTATGGCGTTTGGCGACTATGCGATTCAAGCATTGGGTCGTGGATACTTTACAGGGAACCAGATCGAAGCGGCCCGTGTTGCCATTACGCGTCATATGAAGCGTAAAGGAAAACTCTGGATTCGAGTATTCCCTCACAAGCCAATCACAAAGAAGCCTCTCGAAACCCGTATGGGTAAGGGTAAAGGACCTGTCGATCATTACGTGGCGGTCGTTAAGCCCGGATTGATTCTTTTCGAACTAGCAGGGGTAACCCTCTCTGTCGCTCGCGAAGCCATGCGCCTAGCCGACACCAAACTTCCCTTTAAGACGCGCTTTGTAGTGCGTGAAAACATGGATTGATCCTACTAAGGAACCGGAAAAATGAAGGTAAAGGACATCAAGGAACTTTCGCTCCCAGAATTGGAGAAATCGATTCGCGATACGCGCGATCAACTTCTCGAATTGAAGCTGCGCAAGCAAACAGGACAGGTTGAAAACACAGCGGAGCTGACTCAGCGCCGTAGGGATATCGCGCGGATGGAAACTATTCGCAGTGAGAAAATCCTGGCGGAATCGAAGACCGCTTAAATAGAGAACTGATACGCCATGGAAAACTCTCGCAATAGCAGAAAAAATCTAATCGGGTTTGTGACTTCAATCTCTGGAGACAAGTCAATCAAGGTTACGTACAATTATAAGATTCCTCATCCTCGTTATCGCAAGGTGATCAATCGCAAGACTGTTGTCCACGTTCATGACGAGAGCAACGATGCTGCACTTGGTGATCGTGTTGAAATTATGGAGACACGTCCCATAAGCCGTTTAAAGCGCTGGCGTTTGGTTCGAGTGATCGACCGGGCTCCCGTTGCAGGCGGACTGAAGGAAGAGGAAGTCGAGAAGACTGAAGCAGCCTCTGCTGAATAAAGGAGCTAATCAAAAATGATTCAATTACGTTCAGAACTGCAAATTGCAGATAACACAGGCGCAAAACGGGCCCATATGATCCGTCGCTTGGGGCAGCGCAAGAAGACTGCCGATATTGGCGATGTCATTGTCGTTAATATCAAGGAGGCGAGTGTGGATTCGTCTGTCAAAAAGGGCACGGTAGTCAAAGCAGTCGTGGTTCGCACAAAGGCGCCTATTCGCCGTCGCGACGGGAGCTACCTGCGCTTCGACAGCAATGCGATTGTACTACTTGATAACAACGGAAATCCGCGTGGCACTCGTATATTCGGGCCGGTCGCGCGTGAACTTCGTACGAAACAATTCATGAAGATTGTCTCGCTAGCTCCGGAGGTACTTTAACAATGGCTAAGACACACGTAAAACAAGGCGACGAGGTGGTTGTCCTTTCAGGTAAAGAAAAGGGCAAGCGTGGCAAAATCCTAGAGCTTCGCACGGCGAAAGACCGGGCTGTGATCGAGGGACTCATGATGGTCAAGCGCCACCTTAAGAAATCGGAAGAGAATCCCGACGGCCAAATCGCGGAACGCGAAGGCTCTATTCACATTTCCAATCTGATGCTTGCTTCGAAATTCGATGAGCGTCAGGGCACGAAAAGCTAATCAATATCGAGAACTGAACCCGTTCCGGGTCGGAAATCCGGACAGAAGCTATGAGCTCTCAAAATTTTCTAAAAGAACACTACGAAACGACAGTCGTTGAAGGACTAAAAAAGTCTCGCGGCTACAAGAACAAGTACCAGATCCCACGTATTGAGAAAGTGGTTCTCAACATGGGAGTGAGCGCATTGCTGGACAAGAGCGTCATGGAAGAGGCCGTGAAGAACATGGGTCTCATCGCAGGACAGAGTCCGGTTAAGACGCTCGCGAAGAAGAGCATTGCTAATTTCAAGCTGCGTGAAGAGATGCCAATTGGCTGCAAGGTAACCCTTCGTGGTGATCGCATGTGGGACTTTCTGCTTCGTTTGATTGCGGTATCGCTGCCAGCAATTCGAGATTTTCGCGGTATCCCGCAGAAGTTCGATGGCAACGGAAACTACTCACTCGGTATCACAGATATCACGATCTTCCCTGAAATTTCAGTGGATTCGATTAAGCGCCAATCGGGCTTGGAATTCACAATTGTAACCTCTGCGAAGACGGACAAGGAAGGTTATGAATTGCTCGACCTTCTAGGAATGCCTTTCCGTAAGAGAGAAGCTCAAGAGACGAAAGACAACACTCCTCCTGAGAGTAAAACTGAAGAAGGCGAAACCGCAGCGTAATTTAACATGGCAAAAAAATCATCAATCGCACGTAACGAAAAACGTCGCCGCCTCGTGGAGCGCCTCGGTCCAAAACGGGCTGAACTCAAGGCGATCCTCGCTAGTCCAGACACGACGGACGAAGAATTCTATAAGGCGCAGCGCAAGCTTAACAAAATGCCTCGCGACTCCTCCAAGATCAGAATTCGTAATCGCTGCAACGTGACGGGGCGTCCAAGGGCATTCATTCGCCGCTACGGATTGTCGCGTCTAACTTTCAGAGAGCTTGCTCTAGATGGAAAAATACCTGGCGTTACCAAATCTTCTTGGTAGGCCTGTCACTCCAAAATTTATTACTTATTCAATTTTAGCGCCTCTGCGCACTCCGGGAATGTGGATATCACCCGGTCGAAACCTAAATAAACATGCATACTGATCCAATCAGCGATTTTCTAACACGCATCCGCAACGCATCGAGCGCCGGAAAAGACGAATGTGTTTCTCCTCATTCAAAAATGAAGGCAGAGATTGCCCGCATTTTGAAAGAGGAAGGATTCATTACAGGCTTTTCAGATGCCAAGGATGAACGGGGACACAAGACGCTTGTGGTCCAACTGAAGTACGTGGGTGGCGAGCCCTCAATTAATGGACTGGAACGGGTTAGCCGTCCAGGTCTTCGGCTTTATTCTAAGAGCTCGGATATTCCTCGAGTTCTCAATGGACTGGGTGTCTGCATCCTCACTACCCCAAAGGGTATTATGAAGGATCGCGATGCGCGTCGCCAGAAAATTGGTGGCGAAATGGTCTGCAACGTTTGGTAGAAGAGGACGCGAATAATGAGCAGAATAGGAAAACTACCAATTGCCATACCTGAAAAGGTTGAGGTAAAGATCGAAGGATCGACCATTACGGTCAAAGGACCAAAGGGAGAGCTGTCTAAGAATTTCGTCAGTGATGTCGCCTTTGAGGTCGCTGACGGTGAGATCAAGGTATCGCCTTCGAACAAGACGCGCTTTGCCAATGCCATGTACGGGACTTCTCGTTCTATCGTTAATGGAATGGTTGAGGGCGTTGTGAACGGATTCTCGAAAGATATTGAGATCAGCGGGGTTGGTTACAATGCGACGTTGAAGGGCAAAACCCTCTTGCTGAAACTCGGCTTCTCTCACGATATCAACTATGACATCCCAGAAGGTGTGACGATCACGGTCACGGACAACGGCACGAAGCTGAAGATCGAAGGAATCGACAAACAGATCGTGGGACAAGCCGCGGCTTCGATTCGTCACTACCATCCTGTTGAGCCTTACAAGGGCAAAGGGGTCCATATCGTTGGACAGCATGAAATCCGTAAGGAAGGAAAGACGGTCGCTTAAGGCTGATCGCTATCCTTTTAGGAATAACCTTTAAAAGAATTTCGAAATGAAAATCCAAAAGAAAAGAGAGCTCGAACAAAAGAGACGCTGGCGTATCCGCAAAAAAATTGCGGGCACTGCAGAGCGTCCACGGTTGAGTGTGCATTTCAGCAATAAGCATATCTACGCCCAGGCTATCAATGATGACGAGGGTAAGACGCTTTTGTTTGTATCTACCGTAGCGAAAGAGCTGCGTGAGCAGAATTTGAAAGCCAACAAAGACGGCGCGTCTGCTCTCGGAAAGTCCTTCGGTGAAAAGGCGAAGGACTCTGGTATTGAAAAAGTGGTATTCGACCGTAATGGCCGCAAATACCATGGATGTGTCAAAACGTTTGCAGATGCCGCTCGTGAGGCCGGCCTAGACTTCTAATTGCCCTATGAGCACAGAAACAAATCAAACTCCGAATACGACCGAAAGCGCTCCTGCGGCCAGCAATCCCGCTGATAGTGGCCCTCGTGGACAAGGCGGCCCTCGTGGACAAGGTGGTCCCCGTGGACAAGGCGGTCCTCGTGGCGCTGGAGGAAATCGTGGACAAGGTGGCAATCGCGGGCCTAGAGGCGGTAATCGCGGACGACGCGAAGAAGAAAAGCCTGATGATGGCATTTTTGAGAAGGTCGTATTCATCAACCGTTGTGCCAAAGTAGTCAAAGGGGGACGTCGGTTCAGCTTTTCCGCTCTGGTGGTTGTAGGCGATCGCGCTGGAAAAATCGGTGTTGGATATGGCAAGGCGAACGAAGTTCCCGAGTCGATTCGAAAGGGCAGTGAAGGCGCTCGTAGAAATCTCGAGCCCATCAAGCTCAAGGGTGACACCATTCCACACGAAGTTCTTGGTGAAGCTGACGGAGGCAAGGTTCTTTTGCGTCCTGCAACTACGGGTACAGGAATCATCGCCGGTGGCGGGGTTCGTGCCGTGCTTGAAGCAGCGGGCGTGCACAACGTTTTGACCAAGTCGCTTGGCTCGAACAACGCTAACGCGGTTGTCAACGCGACCCTCGATGGCCTGCGGAAGTTGAAAACGTTCGAAGACTACAAACTTCTTCGTTCCTAATCTAAGTTTTAGAAAAGACTCGAATCATGAGACTACACAATCTTTCAAATGTTAAAGGAGCCGTCCATCGCCGCAAGCGTGTTGGTTGCGGTGAAGGCGGTGGACACGGAAAAACATCCGGTCGTGGTGGCAAAGGACAAACTGCCCGTTCAGGTGGCGGTATCCGGATTGGCTTCGAAGGCGGCCAGATGCCATTATTTCGGAAGCTCCCACGCCGTGGGTTCAACAACAAGAACTTCAAGACTTATTACGAGACGGTCAACGTTGGCGAGCTCGCCCGACTGGACGAGTCGGTCAAGGAAGTGAATCGTGAACTGCTCGCTGCTGCAGGACTCGTTCGCATGAACGCTAATCCGCTGAAAATTTTGGGTGAAGGCGAACTAGGCAGAGCGCTCAAGATTTCCGCTGAGAAGTTTAGCGGTTCAGCCAAAGAGAAGATCGAGAAGGCTGGAGGCGAAGCGGTTGTGCTTGAAGCTCCTGCTGAAGACGCTGGCGAAGTCAGCGAGTAAGAAATCTACCCAGACTGACAAGGCATGCTATCCGCGTTCACCAACTGTTTGAAAATCCCTGAATTGCGTCAGCGCATCTTTTTGACGCTGTCATTGCTTTTCATTGCTCGAATTGGGGCCAACATCCCGCTTCCGGGATTGGATACGCAGCCACTGCAGGCGTTCTTTGCCGATCAAACCGCTCAAGGGGGAGGCAGTCTACTCGGACTGTATAACATGTTCACTGGGGGGGCGCTTCTTAAAGGAGCCGTTTTCGCTTTGGGTATTATGCCCTATATTTCTGCATCTATTATCTTTCAATTGATGGGGGCGGTTTTTCCTGCCCTTGCCCGTTTGCAGCAAGAGGGAGAGACGGGCCGTCAAAAGCTCAACCAGTACACTCGGTATGCGACAGTTGTCATTTGTGCGGTTCAAGCGGTGCTTCTCATTCTAGCGCTAGAGAATCCCGGTCGATTGTTTCCGGGTTATTCGCTGGCTGAGTATGGTGACATCGTGATCGTGGGTAAAACTTGGTTCCTCATCACATCGACAGTTTTCCTGACTGCAGGAACGGTCTTGCTGATGTGGCTGGGAGAGCAAATTACGAAATCGGGGATTGGAAACGGAATATCGCTTCTCATCACGGTTGGTATTTTAGCTGATTTGCCCGGAGCAGTTCAAGCGACCTACGGATTGTTTTTCGGACCGGTTGGAGCAGGTGAGAATCTCACATTCGTCCATGCTATCGGAATGATTGCGTTGGGTGTCGGGGTTACAGCGGGATTGGTCGCTGTGATTCAAGCGGTTCGTAAAATCCCTGTTCAGTACGCAAAGCGTGTTGTCGGGCGAAAAGTATATGGGGGGCAAAGTTCGTTCATGCCTTTGCGAATCAACTACTCGGGCGTTATGCCGGTGATTTTTGCCTCGGCGATTTTGGCCTTTCCACAGCAGATCATATCTCAGTTGGGAGCTTGGCTTGATCAGCAGTGGCTGATCAACATAGCGAACTACATGGTTCATGGGAGCGTGACTTACTACGTGATCTTCGGTCTCATGATTCTCTTCTTTTCATACTTTTGGGTTTCGGTGATGTTCCGTCCGATCCAGATCGCCGATGACTTGAAGAAGTATGGCGGTTATGTTCCGGGCGTTCGTCCAGGTGCTCCGACAGCGAAGTTTCTGGATTTCATCATGACTCGACTCACGTTGGCGGGTTCGATTTTCCTTACGGTTATCGCGATTTTTCCAGACATTCTCCTTTTCCAGGCGAATATTCCGATGCGTGTGGCCATCTTTTTCGGGGGTACGGGGATGTTGATCACGGTTGGTGTGATGCTCGATACCATGCGCCAAATTGAAAC
>JAUHWE010000236.1 GCA_030424825.1 Verrucomicrobiia bacterium | reverse complement strand
TCGGGCAGCAGCGGATCCGGTTTGTGCTGAACGAACGTTCCTTCGACCACGGCTCGACGGCGAGGACCAATGCGACCTGGAGACAAATGATGTTCATTCGAACCTTCGGGAAGATCTTCGCAGATGTCCGAAATATCGGATACAACAAGAAGAACATTCTCGTTGCGGGAAAAAACAGTTATGTGAACGAGCCTACGCACCTGGTCGAAGGTAAATCCCTTGAAGCCGCTTGGCACCGAGCCATCCTAGACCTTGTGGCCGCTTTGGCCCTAATCGAAGAAGGTCGGTTTGTTGGCAATATTACGGATTTCAAGGGCAACCATTTCGCCGATGTGGAGCTCGTTAAGTTGCTCTATGCAAATGATCTCCTCGTGGAGGTCTAATCGACTTAAGCAAGGAGTAGAGAAGCCAGCTCCTCCGCATAGACATTCTGATTTCAAGTGCCCCAAGGTGTTTCTTGCAGGTAACTGGCATTAATAGCGTTGTCTTTTTTCGTCTCGGGAATGAAGCTGATTCATGATCAATCGAATATTGAGATACGGAGTGGCGTTGGTCTGTGTCGGCGGTTCCCTGATTTTCAGTTTCGCGGAGGCGGATCGAATGGTTACCAAAGACATTGTGTACGCCGCGGTAGGGGATGTTTCACTGGCTCTCGATATTTATAGACCCAAGGGTAAAGCGAACGACGGTTTGATCGTCTGGATACATGGAGGCGCCTGGCGATCAGGCTCGAAGGAGAAAGTGCCGATCCTCAGGCTCGTCGATAAGGGTTGGGCATTGGCCAGTGTGAACTACCGCTTGAGCGGTCAAGCGCGGTTCCCGGCACAGTCACACGACATCAAAGGGGCCATTCGATTTCTGCGGGCTAACCAAAAAGAATACGGGCTGCAGGCAAATCGAGTGTTTGTGATCGGCGCGTCCGCAGGCGGCCACCTGGCGGCGCAGGTTGGCGTTACCAATGGTCAGTCTCAATTGGAAGGCTCGGTGGGTGGAAACGAGAAAGTCTCGTCCGACATCCAGGGGATCATATCCCTCTATGGGGCGAGTAACTTGACCACGATTCTCAATCAATCCACGCCGCATGGCCTGAGTGTTCGGGTGCCAGCGTTAGATGCATTCATCGGCGGGCAACCAGATGATCTGGTTGAGGAAACCCGCCTCGCGAGCCCCGTTAACCATGTCGACAGGAAGGATCCGCCTTTGCTGATGATCCACGGTGACCAGGATCCTCAAATGCCGATCAATCAATCGATTGAATTGTTGGGGAAATACAATGAGCTCGATCTAGACGTGACCTTCATCCCGCTCCATGGAGCCAAGCACGGAGGGGCAGCCTTCTACGATGCGGAGCGTATTGAAATTATGAATCAGTTTTTGTTGGGGATCTGGTAGGAATACATGGGAATCGGATCGAAGGGTTCACTGGGGTGCGAGCTAAATATGGAAGCAAAAGTGTCACTAGAGGAACTCAACGGGAGATCATGGAAGGAAAAATTTCTGAAATGAATTCTTGATCTAGTCCAGAATTAGGTTTGTTCTGGATTCTGATGTCTTCATCCAAACCCCTAGATGTATCTGCAGCGTTGAAGGAAGCGGGCCTACAGGTCACCGCTCAGCGACTGGCGGTACATAAGGCGGTCCGGAATCACCCTCACACGATGGCCGACGAGATCTGCGATCATGTGCGTTCCGAAATCGGGGCGATTTCCCGCCAAGCGGTCTACGACACATTGAATGTAATGTCTGAGCACGGGCTGATCCGTCGGATCCAGCCGGCAGGCTTGGCCGCTCGGTATGAAGATCGAGTCGACAATCATCATCACCTGGTGTGCCGGGAGTGTGGCGCCTTGGTGGATACCGATTGCGCCAAGGGCCGGGCGCCTTGCCTGAATGCCGAAGACAATCACGGCTATCGGATCGACGAGGCGGAAGTCATTTACTGGGGTTCCTGCCCCGATTGCCAATCCAAAGCGAAATCCTAACCTATTCTGAAAACCTATTATAACTGAGAATTCATTTATGAGTACCGACCAAGATATGAACAGCATTAGCAAGTGCCCAGTGATGGGCGGAGCGGCTCTCCATCCCACTGCGGCGGGAGGGAAGTCAAACCGTGACTGGTGGCCCAACCAGTTGAACCTGCGCATTTTACACCAGAACTCTTCTTTGTCCGACCCAATGGGCGAGGAATTCAACTACGCTGAAGCGTTTCAGACGATTGATCTCGACGAACTTAAGAAGGATATCGAGGAGGTGATGACTACTTCGCAAGACTGGTGGCCGGCTGACTATGGTCACTACGGTCCCTTGTTTATTCGCATGGCCTGGCACAGTGCGGGCACTTATCGTACGCTCGATGGTCGGGGAGGAGCGTCTTCGGGAACGATGCGGTTTGCCCCTCTCAATAGCTGGCCCGACAATGTGAATCTCGACAAGGCCCGTCGCCTGCTCTGGCCAATCAAGCAAAAGTACGGTCGCAAGCTTTCTTGGGCGGATTTGATGGTCTACACCGGAAATTGCGCGCTTGAATCGATGGGGCTTAAAACGTTCGGCTTTGCGGGCGGCCGTGAAGACGTTTGGGAGCCTGAAGAAGATATCTACTGGGGTTCGGAAACGGAGTGGCTCGGAGATGAGCGGTACAAAGGCGACCGGGAGCTCGAGGATCCGCTCGGCGCAGTTCAGATGGGGCTGATTTACGTGAATCCTGAAGGGCCCAATGGAAACCCCAGTGCCCTCGCTGCGGCCAAGGACATTCGGGAAACATTCGCTCGTATGGCGATGAACGACGAAGAAACCGTAGCCCTTATCGCGGGCGGACACACGTTCGGTAAAGCTCATGGTGCGGCTGACCCGGTCAAGTACGTGGGTCGTGAGCCGGAAGGGGCTCCAGTGGAGGAGCAAGGGCTCGGCTGGAAAAACAGCTTTGGTACGGGCAATGCGGGCGATACGATCGGAAGCGGATTGGAAGGCGCTTGGACGCCCACGCCGACTACTTGGGACAACAGCTTTTTCGATACGCTATTTGGATACGACTGGGATCTGGTGAAGAGTCCTGCCGGGGCCCAGCAGTGGATCCCCACCGACCCAGCCGCCAAAGACGCGGTGCCGGATGCTCATGACGCGGCAAAGCGGCACGCGCCAATCATGTTCACGACAGACCTTGCGCTGAGAATGGATCCGATCTACGGACCGATTTCGAAACGTTTTCACGAGAATCCGGACCAGTTTGCAGAAGCCTTTTCCAAGGCCTGGTACAAGTTGACGCACCGTGATATGGGCCCGATTTCTCGTTGCCTCGGATCGAAAGTTCCTAGTGAGCCACTTATCTGGCAGGACCCTATTCCGGAAGTGGATCATCCATTGATTGATGCGGAAGACATTGCCGCTCTTAAGGGCAAGATCCTGGCATCCGGATTGACGGTTTCACAATTGGTGGCGACTGCGTGGGCGTCAGCCTCAACCTTTCGCGGCACCGACAAGCGCGGCGGAGCCAACGGGGCTCGCATTCGACTTGCCCCGCAAAAGGACTGGGAAGTGAATAGTCCAGAAGATTTGGCCAAGGCGCTGAAAGCTTTGGAGCAAGTGCAGACCGATTTTAATAGTTCGTTGTCAGGTGGTAAAAAGGTTTCGCTCGCGGACGTGATCGTTCTTGGTGGTTGTGCCGCCGTTGAGGAGGCCGCAAAGAAGGCGGGACATGATATAAGTGTATCCTTTACTCCTGGACGTACTGACGCTTCGGCGGAAATGACCGATGTTGAATCTTTTGCGGTGCTGGAGCCGAAGGCGGACGGATTCCGAAACCACGCAAAAGGAGATGAGGCTCGGTCGACCGAGGAACTGTTGCTGGACCGGGCCCATTTGTTGACGTTGACTGCGCCCGAAATGACGGTGCTTGTTGGCGGGTTGCGTGTTTTGAATGCGAATACAGGACAAAGCCCATTGGGTGTTTTCACCAAGCAACCCGGAACACTGACCAATGACTTCTTTGTCAATCTGCTCGATATGAGCCTGGAATGGAAGAAGTCTCCCCGTTGCGAGCATTTCTTTGAAGGAAAGGATCGCAGTACGGGAGAGCTCAAGTGGTCGGGAACGGCGGTAGATCTGCTTTTCGGATCGAATTCGCAGCTTCGTGCGCTATCGGAAGTATATGCCTGTGATGACTCGAAGGAGTCGTTCGTGCAGGACTTTGTCAAAGCGTGGGAGAAAGTGATGAATCTTGATCGCTTTGACCTCGCATGATGAACGAGCCCAACTTCGTTTGATGGCCTAGGGGGCCATTTGAAGAAAATTCAAAACCCCGGTTGCCGCCTTAGCGCTACAGCCGGGGTTTTTCGCGTTTAGAGCGAAGCACTGGATGGTTGGCAGAATACTGGGAAGAATGGACAATTTTCCCCATTCGATCGGAAATGAGTTGGTCAAATTGAAAATTGGGATCGGCATGGAATGTGCAGACCTTTATGCATGAGAACGACGCTAAACATCGATAGTCAGATTTTGGGGAAGGCCTCTGAGCTGACGGGAATCGGTGAGAAGACTCTGCGGCTGCACGAGGGTCTTAAAGCATCGAAAGCGAGAGAGAGCTCGAGGTGATTGGCCCTTCCTGGGCGGGGCATCACCCAATGTAGAAGATATTCCACGGCGGTAGGGATGGTCCTAGTAGACACATCGATTTGGATCGGATTTCTGAGATCGAGGAAACGAGTGCTTGAAGGCGCTGTTGGAGGAAAGCGAGGTAGTCTCCCATTCTCTGATCATTGGGGAATTGCATGTAGGAAGCATGGCCAAGAGAGCTAGATTTCTCTCGCTCCTAAATAATTAGCCTTTGGTGGCAGAGTGTACCTGTGAGGCAGTGCATGGATTCATTGAGGAGCGCAAAATCGATCGGCAAAGGAGTTCCCCGCGATAGTTTCCATTTGCTAGGTTTGTCCGAACCCCAGGTTTAGTCCTCACGCTGCTGCTGAGTTTTGTGGCGATTAGGGAATATTTAAATACACGTGAAAAACCTGATGAGGGGACGCTTCCAACAAGAAAGGATGGATCAAGCGAAACTCTGGTGCATAGTGGTCGGTGTTCACAAGGATCCATGAAAGACAAACTCCCATTGTGCATCATGCTCGTTCTGACTCTCGCGTTTTTCTGCGAGAGCGGTCTGACAAAGAAGATGGTCCCCAATAAAGGGGCATGGCTGGACTTAAGATCGAATGGCATTCTGTTTGGGACCACCGCTGTTGTCTCCCGCGAGTTGGGTCGATCCCAGCCCAGTGTCACTTACTATATTCGCAGGAAAGACGGGGAGGGGAAACCGGAAAAGCTCGTTCCCAAGAAAGGACTCTTCTCCTATTCGCTAAAACCGGGGATCTACGAGATCTACGATTGGTCGATGTCCGGTTCCAAGGGGCATGAGTCGCAGGACAGATATGAGTTTGAAGTCAAAGCCGGTTTCCTGACCTATATTGGACGAATCGTTACGGATGTTTCGCTTGTCGAAGATGAGAAAGGGAAGAAGGTTCTGAGAAACCAGCCATTCGTCACTGACAATGTGAGCTATGATGCGACTTTGTTTACCGAAGTCTACCCCGTATTGACCAAGCTGGATGTGATCATGGCGGTGAGAAACAATTTTGTGTGGCGATAAGCGGGAAACTGCTGGCGTGGAAATTGTTTTTAAAAAGCAGATGAGCGAATTGGAAAACTTCATTGATCTCTCGATACGGGAGTTTCGTCGACTCAAGAAACTGTCGGATGACGCTGTAGGGCAGATTTCGAAAGCGCAGTTTTTTCAAGTGCCGGGAGAGGGTGACAATAGTGCTGCAATCATATACAAGCACATGGCGGGCAATATGGTTTCACGCTGGAAGAATTTCTTGACTACGGATGGGGAGAAGGAATGGCGCAATCGAGACAGTGAGTTTGAGATTACGGATACAGATTGTTATGAAGATCTGATCGCGGGATGGGAGTCGTCGTGGTCCGTGCTATTCTCGGAATTGGCGGTGCTGAATGCAGAGGATCTGTCGCGGTCAGTTACGATTCGCGGTGAAAGCCTGACCGTGCTGCAGGCAATTTCCCGGCAATTAACGCATTACGCGTATCATGTGGGACAAGTCGTTTTTGTATCCAAGCATTTTGCGGGAAGCAATTGGAAAAGCCTGAGCATACCATTGGGAGGTTCCAAGGCGTTCAATGAAGTGCCCAAGAAATATATAGCAAAGGATCAGTAGTGATGCTACTCAGCAGACTAAAATTTGTTAGAGACTGTCCCATAAATCTAACTCTAATTTAGATTGTAGGGCGGGTCGCTGACCTGCCGATTGTTATTAATATCGCCTCCTCCTTCGCGTAAAGCTTCGGCAGGACGCGGTCAGCCACCGACTTGTCGGGGTCTAGGATGAGGCGACCTACATTACTAAGGTTTTTGATGATTCTGAAATAACCCGTTACCCGGCAATAATGAATCGAGATTGAAGGATTCCCTTAGCGAATAAACTGCTTTACGTAGTCTTCGCCCAAGCCGACTTCGGTGTAGTGTTTGCGGCACATGTCTATTTTTGTGAATACATCTTCGTAACCGACGTGTTTGCCATAGGGGTCGACGTAATACATGACTCCGTTAACCTGGAAGTAGGTGATCATCTCCTCGACATCTTCGGGTACGACGAGGGTGTGAGTCTCTCCAGGTGGCTCATAAACGTAGCTGCCCTCTGTGGCTTCCCAGTCATGTTCGAGGTAGTGCCAGCGTCCTTTGATGACATAGCCATGAACGGGGTTGGGGTGCCGGTGGCGGGATAGCACTCCCGATTGTGTCACCTTTAGCATATTCATCCAATAGCCTTGGGAAACGTTGAGACAAAGCGGTCGAAAAAAGACGTTCTTAGCTTGGGGAACCCAGATCCGATCGTCTTCGGGAATGGCATTGGGAACGACAATGTCAGACTGGGCATCCGGTGGCATCGGATGCTGATAGGGGACGCGTGGATTCGGGTCGGACTCGGATAATGGCATGGTTGGTGCGTGCGTTACATGGCGGCGTAGCCACCGTCGACGTTGAGGACGGTTCCCGTAATGAAGGAAGCCGCAGTGCTGGCGAGAAATAGAGCGGGACCTATCAATTCGGCAGGTTTGCCCCATCGT
>JAUHWE010000235.1 GCA_030424825.1 Verrucomicrobiia bacterium | reverse complement strand
GGTACTTGCGGGCTGCGTCTTGATTTCCCTTGAGCAGCGCTTTCAGGATTCTGCGGTGCTCTGCTGCCTTCTCTTCGATCACCGAGGTGGCGACTGTGGAGTACGAGAACAGATAGGTGTAGTAGATGCCGAAATGGGCAAAGAAGGACTGAATGTACCGGTTTTCGGATTTCTCGATCCAGTACTGGTGCGGTCCATTGTCGAGTCTGGGCTTCCCCCTGGAGTCGGGAGAGTTCGCGTCTAGAAACTCCTTGAGCCGTTCGGGTTCCAGTCGCTTTGCCGCTAGCTCAAGCGCTTTCACCTCCAGAGTTGCACGAACCTCAATGTAGTCCAGCATGTCCTGTTCGCTGTAGGGGTGTACGCGCCAACCGCGACGGGGCACGTGGTCGATCAGCCCGGCTCCGGCCAAGCGATTGAAAACCTGGCGAATGACCGTTCGCCCCACGCCGTATTGTTTGGCGGCGGATTCCTCTCGGAGGTAGATGGTCTTCCCCTGAACGCTAAGTTGAATGATGTCTTCGGTGATCGTTTGATCCCAGTCATGTCGCGGCGGTCCTTTGTCTGCGTTTTCGATTCGGGATTTCTTTTTCGCTTTCCGACGCGCATTTATGCGAAGACGACCGTTTTTGCCCTTTAGAATATACCTTGCCTCTATGAGGCGTTCCAAGGCGATTCGGATAGGAGTTAGACTGACTCCGTATGCGGCGGCCAGCACGGTGAGCGTTATCCTTTCCGGCAATCTGCTGCCGTTCTTTATCTTCCCTTTTAAGTCCTCTTCTATGTATTCGTAAAGGGTCACGCTAAAGTTGAGTGGGGATGGGTGTTCGATTGGCGCCTCGCCTCGCCAAAAGTGGATAAGGCCTGCTGCGACGCGCATTCTGATTTATGGGACACTCTCTGAATAGGTATTTTACTTTTGTGTGCAAAATAAACTACTATATTGATTGATTTTGCGACTTTGATCTTGGTGACCGCATGGGTTGGTTGTGTCAATTCCGTTGATCCGTTTTCTATTGTATCGATAAGGCGCCGTGACCATAGTTTTTGAAATGGATTTGCTGACTATAGGATAGTGAGACGGGCTGTTCTGATTGATTCAAATTCGACTTGCGAATGCTTTGGAATAGAAAGTAATGAAACTATAATGACAAATTTGAGAATGCCAAAACCCCTTAGGGAGCTAACTTCGGATAATCTGAAAGCCGCAGTATTCGCCAATAGGCAGGAGATGGGACTGGCTGCCGCGATGCATGTAACGAGTATATTGGAGAAGCTCCAGGCGGATCGTGACGAGATTCGAATCGTCGTGGGAAGCGCTCCCTCCCAGAATGAGTTCTATGAGCATCTGACTGCATCGCCACAAAGCGATGCGATTGACTGGAGCAAGATCGTGGTCTTTCACATGGATGAGTACGTGGGGCTGGAAGCGCTGCATCCGCAAAGTTTTAGGACTTATCAACGAGAGCGCTTTGTGACGAAGGTGCCTCTGAGAGAATTTCACCAAATTCGAGGGGAAGCAACGGACCCTGAAGAAGAATGTCGCCGACTAAGCGCTTTGCTGGCGGAGAAGCCGATTGATCTCGTTTGTTGTGGAATTGGAGAGAACGGTCATTTGGCATTCAATGATCCTCCGGTCGCGGACTTTGATGATCCCGAGTTAGTGAAAGTGGTCGCTTTGGACGATGTCTGTCGCCAGCAACAGGTGAATGACGGGTGTTTCCCGTCGATAGATGACGTTCCCGCGCATGCGATAACGTTAACGCTGAAGGTTTTTGGGGAAGCGGCGAAGGTATGCTGCGTGGTTCCTGCTAAAACGAAAGCGGAAGCGGTAGCCGCAACACTGCGCGGTCCGATATCAACTGATTGTCCAGCGACTTTGTTGCGCAACCATCCGAATGCGCGACTTTTTCTCGAACCCGATTCGTCGTCGTTGTTGCTGGATTAGGATCGTGCCGAACTATTTCGTATTCGAAAAGTGAACACGCGGCAAACTGGGTCTGCTGCGTCGGTTTAACCAATATCCGCCGGGATCCTCCCAGCTAGATGCATTTCTACAGTAGAAAAACGCGGCCTTGGATCGGTGGGCGCGTCGTGGCATTTTAGTGCAGGAAGAGTTGGGCTTCATTCAGGAACTTGATGTAGGCTTCAGGGGATAGACATGCTTCTTCTGCTCGGATTCGAAGTGCGGCAAACTCCTTGCGTCGCTCGAATGAGTGGGCGTCTTTCAGAAGTTTCTGCTTTTCCTGATCGCTTAATCTATCCATGGGATTGCTTTAATTGTTCGAAATGATCCTGGAGACTGGAAGGGCAAAATACTCTTCCAGCAATACCCCGTCAACAGGTTCGCCCCGTTTCTTCTGGGCGGGCGTGCCAAGCGATTTTCTGGGATCAGTCGTAAACGTCGCTTCGGTGGTCGGTTTTGACGACTGGTACGACGAGCTCGCCGTCGTTTATCTGGCATAGAACGCGATACTCGCCGACTCGATAGCGCCAGAATTCGCCGAGGTCGCCGCGCAACGCCTTGCCGAACTGGCGAGGGTCCTCGCAGTCCTTGATTCTCTCTTCGAGGAAGGCGATTACTCTTTGGATGGCCTGAGGCCCCAGCTTGATGGCCCGTTCCGTGAACCTATAGTCCCAGCTCACGCTTCGCTTCTTCGCTGGAGTAGACTCGGCCAGGATTCCTTGCCCCTTCGGCAGCGAGACCGTGTCTCCGGTCGGCCGCGTTGGGTTAATCCTCTTAAGCGGCAGGATGGTCCGTCCTCGCCCTGCGTGCCATCCGCCGCCCCGAAAAATAAATTTTCAAAATTGTGTAGCGAAATTTTAGGGGTGACCCGTCTCAGTCCTTTGGAATAGTTTTCATTAACCCTGTCTGTGCCAATAGAAAATCCAGATCAAGCCCGATGGTTTGCCGAGAATGTGCAGCCTCATGAGGCCATGCTTCGAGCATGGCTGCATAGCCGGTTTCCCAGGGGCTGCGATATTGACGACGTGGTCCAGGAAGCGTTCGTGAGAATCCTGAAGGCCCGTGAGGAAGGGAATCTGAAGTCGCCCAAAGCCTTTCTCTATGCCACCGCACGCAATTACGCTCTCGACAGCATGCGTCACTCGAGCGTTTCGCGAACCGAGTATCTGGAGCAGAACGACTTATGCGAGTTCGTGGATTCCGGAGCGGGAGTGCCGGAGATCGTGGCACGCAATCAGGAATTGGAGATTCTGACCAAGGCAATCCAGTCCATGCCGGATCGTTGCCGACAGGTCTTCACGTTACGAAAGGTCTACGGGATGACTCAAAGAGACATCGCTAAAAAGCTGAATATATCGCGAAATACCGTCTCCGCTCAGATGACGAGAGGGCTTCAGAAATTTACGCAGTACATGGAAACCTACTGCACAGAGAGGGATAGATTGTAGTGGATAATCAAGAAGAACATTTGCATGAAGCGAGTCGTATCGACCGCGAGGCGGCAGAATGGGTGGTTAAGCAAGATGACGGACTATCTGCGGCTGAACAGGATGACTTCTTTCAATGGCTGGCGGATGACCCGCGTCACGGTGAGCGGTATGCGCGGCATAGCCAGTCGATGGTTGACGCAAATCTCTTGGCGGAGTGGCGGCCTGAGCATAGCAGTGAGCCCAACCCCGATTTGCTCGCTTGCCAAGGGTTCAGTCGTGGCTGGGTTAAGTGGGGTGGCGGATTGCTGGCAATGGCCGCAAGTATCGCTTTGGCGCTGAGTTTGATCTTGGATAGCGGGCCTGGGAGTCGGGGCGATCGAGCGTTGCAAACGGCGCATATCGTCGCGGATGCCTATCAGTATGAAATTCTGAATGATGGCTCGCAGCTGGATCTAAATGAAGGGTCTGAGATCGAGGTGAACTATACGGAAGAAAAGCGATTGGTTCGGTTGATATCAGGAGAGGTCTATTTCAAGGTAGCAAAGAATCCAGATCGCCCCTTCGTGGTGGAGGTGAACGGAACAGAGGTGAGCGCCTTGGGGACCGCTTTCAATATTCGGTACCAAAGCGAGGCGGTAGAGGTAGTTGTGACAGAAGGAAGAGTCCGTTGGGAGCGTTCTCTGGATGAGGCGCAAGCGAAGATTGAAAAAGGAAAACTGACGTATAGGGAGATGGTCTCGGGGCAGAAGTCTATCATAGATTCCGAGGACGATATTAGTGACCATCTGGTTATCGAAGCCGTGGCTGAGGAGGAGCTGGAATCTATCTTGGGATGGCGGCATAAGGTTTTGGACTTCGACTCGACGCCGCTGGAAAAAGCGGTGGAAGAGTTTAATCGACGTAATCGTATCCAGCTGGTAATTGCAGATCGAATTTTGCTTAACGAGCCAATCGTGGGATCGGTTCGATCAGATAATATTGATCGATTCGTCCTCTTGCTGGAGGCTGCCATTGGCTGCGAGGTAGATCGGAGCGACCCTGAGGTTGTTGTTTTGAGAAAAAAATTAATTTAATATAGGGTGCTCCTGTAGAATATTTTTTGATGCCTGAAAAAGGAGGTGTTGTGGTAGCTGCATTGTGTAGAACTTTGCGGCTCGTTTTATTGTGGCCTGGGAGATGTATTGTGTCAATGGGCACAAACCTGCGGCTGTCGCTGGTTTGTCTTGCTATCCTGAAAGAAGGCCGATCCTTCTGGACAAATAATAGAATCTCGATTTTGATGTAGCGAAATTTTGAGGATCAATCGTCTAAACGAGCGTGTTCTGCGCTCTGATATCAAACTATGTCCCTTATCGATTCTCCTGTTCTGCGGAGTTTCAGCCTGAAGCCCTTATTGGTCGGGAGGATTTGCGTTTCGCTCTTTCTCGCGATTTGGCTTCTTGGGGTCTCGTTGGCGGGTGCGGATGTGTTGGAGTTTTCAATACAGGAGGGCAACGCAGTAAGGACGCTCAAGCTGGCAGCCAAGCAAGCGGAGGAAGTAGAGATTCTATACAGCGCCAGAGTTGTGAAAGGGTATCGAACCCAACCGGTCGTCGGAACGTTTTCTCTCCAAGAAGCGTTGGATCGGATGCTGGAGGACACCCCATTAGAGGCCGTCCCCGTTAGTGGAGGTGAAGCCTACGCTATAATGATGAAAAAGACCGACGAAATGGGCGCCCGCCCGAATCTATCCGAAGATCAAAAAAGGCACGAACCAATCGGAAAAGAAACCCAAATGAATTTACAGAATACGAAAAAGAAACAAACCCTTGCTAACCTGTTCAAAGGCATCCTTGCCGCCGCTGTAGCAGGTTCAAGCCATTCGCCCGCCCAGGACGAACCGGATTATGAAGTTTATGAATTGAGCCCGTTCTCAATTGAAGCGTCTGACAGTAGCGGATATCTCGCGACGAGTACGTTGGCGGGAACTCGAATAAAGACGAAGATGAGAGACGTCGGCGCATCCATTAGTGTGGTGACGAAAGAGTTCCTTGAGGATACGGGAGCCACCAGTGCAGAGGATTTGCTCGTCTACGTGGGCAATGCAGAAGTCAATGGTCTAGGCGGGAACTTTTCCGGCGCTAGCCTGGGAGATGGCGTAAGTACAGAAAGCGCTCATCGGAGCATGAATAATTCGACGCGTATCCGCGGTTTGAATAATGCTGACACTACTCGAAACTATTTTCTCACGGATATCCCGTTTGACTCCTATAACACGGATCGCGTGTTAATCAATAGAGGTCCAAACGCGGTATTGTTTGGTCTAGGAAGCCCGGCGGGTATTATCAACAATGGACTGGTGAGCGCGGCCTTTAAGGACATGAACGATATCGAGTTCCGATACGATCGCTACGGGAGCGAGCGCTTGTCATTCGATTTCAATCGGGTCCTGTTGGAGGACCAATTCGCATTTCGATTGGCCGGACTTTACGACAACCAGAAGTACCAGCAGGATTTTGCCTTTGAGAAGGACCGTAGGGTGTTCGCCACATTTACCTACTCGCCTTTCAAGAAAATAACAGAGGCAAACAAAACGATCTTAAGAGGTCACGTCGAGCTGGGTGAAGTGGACGCGAACCGTCCTAGGTTGTCACCTCCTGGCGACACGATCACCACTTGGTGGACACATGCGAATCAGGAGACCGTACCGCACACGCTTGATTGGCGCGACACGAATCGGAATCTGTTTAGTATTCCTGGAAGTTGGTATTTCCAGCTTGGCGTTGTTTACCCGGATGAAGCCACGGCTCAGCTCGGTTCGACCGAGGCGTTTGTTCCTATTACGCCAGCCAATTACACGGACAATGATTTCCTGGCTGGGTTTAGAGGAATCGCGACCTATCAGGATTACGCAGCTGGACGATCCGGCTGGCCCGCTCAGGTTGAGAATGGACGTTTCTATCGCGACAACATGATCTTGGATAGTTCGATCTACGACTTTCGGAATCACTTGCTGGATGGACCCAACAAGAGCGAATACGCTAATCTTGAAGCGTACAATATCACTTTGGAGCAAGAATTGCTGAACGGACAAGCAGGGTTTGAGATTGCGTTGGATGAACAGCGCTGGGAAGAGGGCTACTATGGCATGCTCAATGGAATCGATGCCTATTCGGTGCAGATCGATGTGAATCCAAATTATCCGGATGGCAGTGTGAATCCCAATTTTGGTCGTCCGTTTGTTTCTGGAAATGGCCGGGCCGGTGACAATGAAACGATCCGAGAGTCCCTTCGTTTTACCGGTTTCTACGAGTTCGATTTTCGGGATAGGGGTGAAGGGGCGCTATCAAGCATTCTCGGGCGCCATACCTTCACGGGCATGTACAATTCCAATGAAATCAATCGTCAAGGTACTAGCTATATTGGCGCAGGTCCAGACCAGCGATTTCTCAATCTATATGGACGGTCCGATATTCTGGACGGCAATTTTGGAGATGCCCGAATTTTGCACTACCTAGGCGGTTCGTTAGCGGATAGCAGTTCAGCGACGGGGGCGAATATTCCCGGCATACAGGTCGTTCAGCCTTTCCCTTCGTCGATTCAGTCTTTGTATTGGAATCCGGAATCGCAGACATGGGTGAATGAATCCGTTCCGCTTACCACTTATGCGAATAGCCCGAACAGCCTGGTTTCGGGAGCGTCGAAGACTGCGGATGAGATCGATTCATTGGCATTCATTTGGCAGGGATATCTGTTTAGCGATAA
>JAUHWE010000234.1 GCA_030424825.1 Verrucomicrobiia bacterium | reverse complement strand
TTCGATGTCGTTTTCGAGCACAAGGACACAAAAGTCACCCGCTCTGCCAAACACGTCGTCAACGCCCTCGGTCGCATTCCCGCAACCAAATCCCTGGGTCTCGAGAACGCGGGCATCGAGCTCAAGCCCAACGGTCAAATCCAAACCGATGCGTTTCAACGAACCACGAATCCTGCTGTCTATGCCGCGGGCGACTGTGCCGGGCCGTTTGAGATCGTGCACACTGCGGTGCTTCAAGGAGAGCTCGCCGCCTATCACGCATCCGGCATCGAGAAGACGCCGCTCAACTACGATCATATGCTGGACGTCGTCTTCACCGATCCACAAGTGGCTCGCGTCGGGCTCACGGAATCGGAATTGAAAAAGCGGAATATTGAATACATCGCCGCCGACTACCCATTCGATGACCACGGCAAGTCCATCCTCATGGAGGCCAAGCATGGTTTCGTGCGACTCTTCGGGGAAAAGCCCACCGGCAAAATTCTCGGTGCGGAAATTGTATCCAAAGATGCCGGTGAACTCATTCATGCCTTATCTGTCGCCGTATCCCATGAGCTCACAGCCGCTTCCCTTCTGCAAACTCATTGGTATCACCCCACCCTCGCGGAGATCATCTCCTATCCTCTCGAAGACATCGTCGACGCACTCGCCTAAATAAAAAGGTAGCGGGCGATCTCCGAGCGCCCACATTTTTTCTGTAGGGGCGTCGCTTGCGGCGACCGCGTTAACAGATACCCAATTCACTTCTACGGTCGCCGCAAGCGACACCCCTACCATTGACCAAAATTCAATCCTTCCCAAGCGCCCGATAATCCGATATCCCTTACTTTCAAATCATGACCTACACACCCCCCGAATTTCTCGTCGAGCTACTTAATGCCAAAAGCCCCTCCGGGGCGGAAGGCCAATCGCAAGCCGTCTTCGACAAATACGTCGAGTCCCTTTCCGATTCCTACGAGCGGGACGTGCTTGGGAACCGAATCGCCACTCTCAACGGGAACGACGGCCCATCCGTCATGTTCTCAGGCCACCTCGACGAGCTCGGGTTCATCATCACCTACATTGACGAGAATGGCTTTCTCTACTTCGCCACCATCGGCGGCCATGACCGCATTATCATTCCAGGTCGCCGCGTCCACATCCAAACCGAAAACGGAATCGTCAAAGGGGTTACAGGGAAACGGGCGATTCACCTCATGGATGTCAAAGACCGGGAGAAGGTCCCAAAAATCAATGAGATGTGGATCGATATCGCCGCCTCCGACAGGGAAGATGCCCTCTCTCGAGTCCAGGTTGGCGACGTCGCCACCTACGACCACGAGTTCGAGCTCATCCACGGATCCGTCGGCGCCGCCCGGGCTTTCGACAACAAGTGCGGCGCCTACATCGTCGGCGAGACCCTGCGGCGTTTATCGCGGGATCAGGATTCCTTTAAAGCAAAAGTTATATCTGTCGGCACTTCTCAAGAAGAGATCGGTGTCCGAGGCGCCACTACATCCAGCTACGGCATCAAGCCCGATTTCGCCGTAGCCGTAGACGTCGGCCACAGCACGGACCACCCTGATTGCGACAAACGCAAGTACGGGGAGACCAAGTTGGGCGCTGGCCCCATCATTACTCGCGGTCCCAATATCAACCCAATTGTATTCAACAAATTGATCGCAGCTGCCGAAAAGCGGGACATTCCCTATCAACTGGAAGGCGAACCCCGTCCTACCGGTACCGATGCCCGAGCCATCCAAATGGCCGGAAAAGGAGTCGCCACAGGTCTCATTTCCGTTCCTCTCCGGTACATGCACACGCCCAGCGAAATGGTCGACCTCGAAGATGTCGAGCAGTCCGTCCGCCTGCTCGAAGGATTCGCCAAAGACCTACAAGTCGGCGAAAACGGCAACTGGTAAATCTGGACGAAAAGGGATCCTCAAATGAGCTTCCTATCTTCTCACAGACGAAGAATCCTTAGCGCTATGTCGCTCTGGAACCGAGGGCTTTCCAGTTGCAGGCCAGACTCGACAGCGTTTACCGTATCAGCGGAAACGGTCTTTCCCGATATCGTATCTATCCATTCGATACGATAGAGACCCTCAGGAACATTCAGGCGAATGCTCGCGGGCCCTTTTCCTTCAACATAGACAGCGTAACTCTCCCCCGCTTTCGCTAATCCACGAGCAAACGAACCGGGTGCGTGGGCGATGAGATTCAAATCCGGCTCCATGTTGATGAAATCAAACCCGAAAAGAAAATCCTTCAGGATCCTTAGCTGCGCGCGGAGTTCCGGACTGCCTCCGCCAGGACTGCCGCCCTCTGGACCTTGATTGTCGAAGGTCCCGTTTTCGTAACCAGGCACGAACGAATAGTCCAAGTGATTGAACAGTCCACCGCCCGCCATCATGAAATGCCACGCTTGCTTTCGGTAGGGCTCGTCTTCCGTCCCACGAAATCCGGATTCGTCAAATCCCACTAGGCGATTCCATCCCAAATTCCAACTCACCGCCTCCGGCCAGGCATAGTGGAAATTGATAATCGAAATATCGTCCGAAACCGATTCCAAGGGATACTTGAAATTGCAGTAATTCTGGGCGATCAAATGCCGCTTGGGCAGCCTCGATTCTTCCTCCTTAATCGTGTCGACCATCGCTTGCTGCCAATCGAGCGATGCTTTCGTCGCCACATGCACATAGCTTATCCATTTCTTTTTCTCCGATCGATCCTGTGGCAACAGGTCCATTACAAACTCCTCGTTGTCCGCCCAAGGCTCGTTTTGAATCTCGAAGAAGAAATTGTCGAACTGATTCAATTCGCGCACTAATTTACGAACATAGCTTTTCTGATACGAAAGCATCTTTTGCTCGCTCGCGGGAAATGTCTGAAGCGCTTTTCGGTCCTCTACCTGAATCCCATTGATGTTGTTACTCGGATGCAATGGACTAAATTCCCAATAATCATCGCGATAAATTGAGGAAAATGGCGTGATTTCTACAATAATATCCCGCTCAGCCGCCAAACTCATAAAGTTTCTCAGACGTTCGAAATACGCGTCATCCCATTGATCCAAATCAAACCGATTACCCCCATTTTTGTATCCCGGAATATCGGAACGCTTCCAGGGAACAATCAACCGACCCGCTTGGGGCGCTAACGTATTGAACTTAATTCCAAAGCTGTCCGGGTTCTCCACATAAGCCCCCATAAAAATACGGGTGTAATTCATCCCGTCCTTTTTCAATGTATCCAAATAGGTTCTATAGTCGAAATCGAGATTGATGAGTGCTCCATAATGTTCTGCCGATGTGATCAGGGCCAGCGGGCGGTCTTTGTACTCAAAATAGCGAGGATTGTCAGGGTGTAGCCGTATGGGATCGGCCACCGCTCCCATAATTGCAGTGAGCAAAAGACAAATTGAGAATAGCGTTTTCATTATGAAGAAGGTTTACTGTGCGTCCTCATTCCCGGTCAACGGAAACTCCTATTCATTGGCTGAATTCCCAGGGTACAGAAGCCAGCGACTAAGGTCAGGTAAACGCACATTAATCTACAGCAGCCCTTTTCCCTACAATCACAAACTGGCCTCGATAGTGGATCTCATCCGAAACGCCCCCTCTCCGTAAAGACGCCGCTCGCGCCACGCCGCGTCTGCCAAATCCATAAGGGAAGGGACCGTCGACCTTGGCAGTCCGCACCCGCTAAACCTAATCACCCTTAAGCTGTGCAATCTTGCGGCTTAAGTTCCGCCTCGCCCGCAACTCTAGTTCCTTTCTAATGTCGATTTTGCGATTTTTATTCTCCTAATAGTAAAACAACCGCAAACCCTGAGCTCTCCCCAAGAGAGCACCAATAAATTGGATACATGGATCTTTTCTGCAGGGGCGTCGCTTGCGGCGACCGCTCAAGTGGCTAGAACTCTTCCGATCCGGTCACCACCATACGACAAACTCATGGCCCTGCAGTTCTCTAACGGGCAAGCCTCACCAAATGTATAAGGGACACGGATAAACTCAATTCAATCTCCCTTTTCAATGCACCCCAGCATCGCCTAGCCAATCCGTATCTTCGCAATAGCGACAATCGATTTCATCGTTCTCTATTCGTATCTTTCCACATCGCGTTGATAGCCTTGACTGTCTCGTCAACAAGGACTCCGCCACCCTGAGGGCCGACGAGGCAGCTATTGACGATGGCGCTGTATCCACCTCGGGCCTCGGCTTCTTCGGTGGCCAGGTAGGAACCCGGACCGGCGAGTTGGATGACAAAAGTCTGCAAGGCCTCGCTGCGGGCCTTCATGCGGAGGCCATATTCGGTAAAGAGTTCAAACGGGTTCGTGCAAATTGCCACATCGCCGATCCGCAGAGCATGCATCTCAATGGGTAAAGCGGTCTCCGCGTCCTGTCGCTCGAAGCGGTCCACCGTTTGCTGATTCCATGCCAACAATGCCTTGTGCGGGTGGCGTTCTTCTTCGGGTCCGTTGTGGATTTTCCGGATAGCTGCTTCCGCCTCGGCCAATTCCTCCGGTGAAACCATTCGCTTAGGCAGCTCCAGCTCGAGGACCCGATGCGTCAACGTAGGGGCGTCATGGAAATCATCCTTGGCCGCGACCCAGGCGTCGTCCACCGCAGCCACGATCCGACGCGAAATCTCCTCGAGTCTCGTCAATCCGCGCGCCTCGAGCATCCGCTGTTCCGCCGCCTTTCGCAGCATGTGGTGAAGCGATTGATCGCCGGCCGCCCCGATCCACCCTAGTACGACCAGTGAGTCGCCAAATTTCTCCGTCAGGGAACGGCGCACCTCGTGCCAGTAGTCCGCATTAACCGCCGAGCGGTTTCCTACCGCCTGTGCCGGACAGGCGACATTGACCGCCATCGCACCCGGCCGGTCGGCTTCATTCGCCTGGAAAAAAAGGACCTCCACTCCGTGATCCTCGATTCCTTCGATTCCCTTGAAACGGGAGGTTCGGGTCCTTCCATACATCTTCGCAGTTCCATCAAGATAGGTGACGCGCCGGTTCTGCGCGACCACGGCATGCCCCAAGCCCCAAGCCACCTTTCCCGGTTTCCTTTCACCCCAGGCCTTTTCGATCAAATCCGCCACTTTGATGACGAGAAACTCGACGAATTCAGAGGGGGTGGTGACTCCTTCCTCAGGTATCTCGTAGTTTCCTTCTATCATCACGGGAGCGGTATGGGTGTGCGTAGCGCTAAGAAACACTTTGCGCGGTTGAAGCCCATCCAAGCCCCTCTTGCGAAGGATCCCCCTGACCTTCTCCAGAACCTCGTCTGGAATGATGACGAGATCGCAGGAAACCATGACTGCCTGATCCAGAGAATTTCCATCGGCATCGCGCTTCTCGAGGGCCACCGCCGCGGCAATCAGGGGAGACTCCACCGCTTCGGCGATCCGAGTGTGGAACTGGCCGGACAATGCCACCGGAAGCTTTGGGGTGATATCAGTCTGGGCTGCCCCAATCAGAAACTCCGCCTGCAAACGGGGAAGCATCAGCAGCAGACAAAAGCTCACCGCGACGAAAGGATTCACCAAGCATGAAAAGAAATCCCGCTTCATATTTTAAACCTCTGCCGGAGCCCGAGGTTGTCAAATGTAATGGTGCCTAGACTCCGCCCGATCCGGGCGCAGCCTCCGAATCAGTCAAATCACAAACAACGAGTGATGGCAGCAGCACTCGGCCGCAGCTCCCGGAGTTGCGAGCGATGGCTGATTCGTTCTCCCATATCTCAATTTCATCAGTTCACTGTCAATAGACCTTCCCTCTTTACCTTGGGATGATCTTTGTATTCATCCCACAAGTCCAAGTAGTGCTTTTTAACACGAGATTCGTAAGTTCTGAATCCATTTCCTCTATTAACTCGACTTATGTTCTTAGCGTTGAGCTTCGAGATTTTGAAACGGAAAGTCTTATTATCAAAATCTCCATTCCTTGGGGCTGGGGACTCTAAGTCCCTCTCATAATACTCGCCCTCCTCTACTCCCCAAATTCCTATATAGAGGTAATCGTTAGGAAAAGCATACGACGAATGCACAATCACTTTGACGAAAGTACCATCTGAAAACCGCAATATCTCCCATTCCTTCGGCAACAATCTCGAGGGATCTTTCCCATCCCACCTTCCGACGAATTTTGACTCAAATTCCGTAAGCGGTTTCGAGATTCGCTCTGAATAGTGCAATGCCACTTCTTCAGCTTGCTTAAAGCTAGATTTCGGCTTTGCAAAAGCCAGTGCTACCAGAATTAAAGTGGGAACGATTAGCTTCAATTGTTTATACATACTCTAATATATTCGTTGCGATGTGACTATTGTAAAGAATGTCTAATAAATCATTCCAGGAGCGACTTTACCCTTCGGTTGAAAAATTTTCATAAGGAAAAGTCGCGGAATAAACCCGTCCCGACAATTAATCAAAAATAGAAATACCGATTTATGGGGCATTGTCCTAGCTTTTTTATGAATTTACGATTTGGGAAAAGACTTCTGATGTAACTTACTGTTCAACGCGAGTCTGTGTTAAAAATAGACCGTAAGTTTGGGATTTACGAGGTTTTCGAACGTCAAGTTCCATTTCGTGGATACTGATCTGGCTGATGTCCTCGGGCGATTCCCGGCCTTCTTGCTGCCGCTTGGGGAGCATCTGCTGGCAATGCGCGAAAGAACGCTCGAAGAGAGCTCTTCCAGCAGCTTCTCCACCCCGAGAATCGAGATCGCTCGCTTCATGTTGTAGCAGGCGCACATCAGAGACCACTCGCCGCGGCATTTCTCCAGCCCTTTCATCAGAAGGTTCTCGCAGCCCATCGCCCATTTGATCGTGCCGAAGCACTTCTCAACCGTTGGGCCCCGCCGCTTGTAGACTTCGGGGTTGGCCTCCATCCGCTTCCGGACCATGGCGGCGACCTCCTCGTCGCGGTAGCGGTAGACGATGCGGCCCTTGACGTTGGCGGTGCACTTCGACCGGATCGCGCAGCTTTCGCACGCCGACGAGTTGTGGTAGGCGATCCGGAGCCTGCCTCGCACCTCGATCTCGTGCTTGCGCGGCAGGATCGCCCCGGCAGGGCAGCGGTAGGCGTCCTTGGTTTTCAGATACCGGAAAGAATCCTTCCCGTAAAGCGCCCCGCCTCTCTGGCGGGAGTACTCCCGC
>JAUHWE010000233.1 GCA_030424825.1 Verrucomicrobiia bacterium | reverse complement strand
AACCGATCCAATTCCTCTATTCGTCGAAAACGTGAAGTGGAACAAGGACTCGTTTATGCAATGGTATTTCGCCAACAAGCCGGACTGCATCATCACTGTAGGGAACGATGCAGGTCACTGGTTGCAAGAGGAGACGATCAGAATTCCCGAAGACGTCGGCCTTTTTTCCGTCTGGGGAATCGACGAAGAGCAACCGCAATCGTTCAGCTATTTCAACGTCAGTCTCGAACTCCTCGCCAAAACCTCGATTGAAGTACTGTCAGATCGACTGAACTCCAATAGAAGAGGAGTGCCGCTCAGGCGTCGAAGCATCCTTTTGTCAAGCGATCTCGTGAACTTGAACAGCCTCCGCCCCATTGGGTAGGCGAATGCAGTTTCAACTTGTCCAAGTTAATTCATCTAGCGTTACCGCATCTATCTCGTGACGCTTTCCTCAACAATCTCACAAAGGCAGACTCCTATGGACAAGAAACCGAACGTCCTTATTATATTCGCCGATCAACTCCGACGCCAAGCGACGGGATTTGGAGGCGAGACAAACATCCGCACACCACACATGGATCGATTGGCGAGCCAGAGCGTGGATTTCGTCAACGCCATTTCCGGCACTCCCGTCTGCTGTCCGGCCCGAGCCTCGCTCCTGACCGGCCAGTACCCACATCACCATGGCGTCATCATAAACGACGTCCCCTTGAACCCGGAAGCCGAAACGATGGGCAAACTCTTCTTCAACGCCGGCTACGAGACGGGATACATCGGCAAGTGGCACGTAAACGCCCATGGCCGCAGTTCCCCTATCCCGGTCGAGCGACAGCACGGCTTCGAATATTGGAAAGTTCTGGAATGTACCCACAATTACAATACTTCTCACTACTACGAAGGAACAAGTGACGAGCTGAAGACCTGGGATGGCTATGACGCGATCGCCCAGACAACCGACGCCATCGGATACCTCAAGTCGAAGAGCCGGGACAAACCCTTTCTCTTAACGCTCTCGTGGGGGCCTCCCCACGACCCCTACGACCAGGCGCCTCAGGAGTATATGGATCGTATCGACGAGGAAGCGATTACCCTACGAGATAATGTTTCCGAAACGGACGCCCCTAACGCTCGACAACATCTGAAGGGATACTATGCCCACATTCTGGCTCTAGACGACTGCCTCAAGCGGCTCATGGATACGCTGGACGAGGAAGGATTGGCGGAGAATACGATTCTCGTTTTCTGGTCCGACCATGGGGACATGATATTGTCCCAGGGCGAATTCTTCAAGCAGCGTCCTTGGGAAGAGTCCATTCGCGTACCGCTACTAATTCGATATCCGAAACGCTTTGGTCCAAATGGCGTCAGACCGACTTCCTTTATCAACACGCCTGACCTCTTGCCCACACTCCTCGGGATTTGTGGAATTGACATACCTGACAGTATCGACGGAACAGACTATTCAAACTACATTTGCGATTTCGTAGACACCTCCCGTTCTCACGGAGAAAAGCCAAATGATATCGCAACGTCTGCCCTCCTCGCCTGTCACTCCCCTTTTGGACAGTTTGCCCGCGATGTGGGGGGACGGGAGTACCGGGGAATTCGCACCCCTCGATACACCTACGTACGCGATCTAGATGACCCCTGGCTATTGTACGACAATGAGATTGACCCCTTTCAACTTGAGAACCTCGTAAACGAAAAATCGAACCGCTCCCTCATCGAAAGCCTGGATAAAGCGCTTTCAGACAAGCTTGCCCAACACGATGACGCCCTCGTACCGGGAATCGAGTTGCTCGAGCAGTTTGGCTACGCCGATGATGTCGACGAGACCGGAACGATGCCATTCTTTGACGAGTGGAATCCGACCTAAAGCAGATAAGTATGGATTCTTCTAATACTCCTCTCGCCACTCAAGACCGAGTTACTCTGTGGCAAAAACTCTCGTATGGCTTCGGTGCGGCCGCTGACATGATAGGGTTTCACGGGCCCGCCGCACTCGTCATGCCGATCTACACTTTGGCACTTGGTGTCAATCCGGCCCTCGTAAGTATCGCTATTGGTATCACTCGCGTTTGGGATGCCTTTCTGGACCCCGTTATGGGCGCGGTATCCGACAAGACTCGTTCGCGATACGGGCGTCGCCGTCCCTATATTTTTAGCGGCGCTATTCTGGGCGGGATAACCTTCGCCCTCATGTGGCAAATTCCGGTAGGGCTAAGCAGCACCGCTTATTTTTCCCTACTCACCGTATCCCTCATTCTCTTCTACACCGCATTTACAATATTCACCGTTCCCTATCACGCGATTGGATACGAAATGACAGGCAACTACCACGAGCGAACCAACGTGATGTCTTATCGCATGTTCTTCAACATGGTGGGAAACATCTGCGCTGGTTGGCTCTTAGCCGGAACTCAGTTGGACTTGTTCGAAAACTCTCTTGAAGGAGCCCGATTCATCGGTCCACTCACCGGACTAGTCTTCATGCTCTTTGGGATTGCTCCTGTCCTCTTTATCAGAGAAAGGGCCGTTGTTCAATCTACTGCGGCTAAAAAGCAGCTACCCATTTTTCGATCTCTACTGGCGACCTTGAAAGACAAGTCCTTTCGACTGCTCATTGGGCTCACTGTAATGATGCTGTCTGGTTGGACATTCTCAACTTCTATAATCGTCTTCATAAACGTATCGTATGTCTTCCCTGGAGACCTGAAAGCATCGTCCATTCTACTTGGCAGCATGGGAATGGTCCAAACTGCCGTGGTCGCGATCGCTTTGATTCTCGCAACCCGGATTTCCCAAAAAGTCGGGAAAAAGGGAATATTGAGATTTTCATTTTCAATCCAGTTTCTTCACGCTTTATCAGCGTGGTTTCTCACCTCACCGAATTACCCCTACCTTCAACTGATTGCCTACACCATAGGAGCCGTCGCCAATATGACCTTTTTCCTCATGCTCCACTCCATGACGAGTGACATTTGCGATGAGGACGAGTGGATCAACGGGACGCGGCGCGAAGGAATGTATGGAGCCGTTATCACATGGATGCAAAAACTGTGCGTCTCGATCGCTGTTGCTTTAGTTGGTGTTGCACTCGTGGCAGTCGGCTTTGATCAAACAGAAGGAGCAATCCAAGCCCCTCAAACCGGGACTTACTTGAGACTGATCTACTGCGGGATCTTTTTGACCATCGGTACCGTTGGCCTCATTCTACTTCCTCGATACTCCCTTACGGAACAGAAGGTTCTCGAAATTCAATCCGAGCTAGCGAAACGGCGGGAATCTCTCGACTAAGAGACTGTCTAATAAAGCAGAATGGTAGGGGCGTGCCGTACAAGGGGATCATAATAGTGCAGCAACCTGTTTCGACTAACGATAACAGGCAGGATGCCCCGCTAGTATTCTTTATCAAAATGACTCCGTCCATCCGTAAATACCGGTTGCATCCAGGCATAGAAGTTCTCGTATTCATCTTCCACTGATCGCGTATAGGTCACTTTCGCCCTCACATAACCTGAATCGCTCGGCACCGCGAACGTCGCTTTGGTCCCTCGGACCTCTTCCAAAATCGCTCCCCTTTCCCCAATCAACTGTATCAAATATCCCGACTCTCCTTCAGCGACCTTATGCCCCACGACAAATGAGCTCGATAATTCGCGCTCGGTCGCGCTCTCATTCACTTTCACGGATACTCGATTTTCATTCCTATCTGCTACGCTGAGCACTACGCCACTGGTCGCGTAAAAGCGACCCCGATACATTGCTTCCGAAATCGCATCTGGCGTCAGCGAGTCTGCCTCGACCATAACCCATCCGCGACCTGGATTGGAACGATCCGGCCCGAGATCCTTAAAATGGTGGGCGTCGTCCGAAGACACCCCATAGATCAGCATCCCGTCGGTTAAAAGGTCGTCCCAAATTTCCTCAACCGAATCATGCTCGTGGTCTCCGAAGTTATTGACTGCAGGATGCCCATTGTGAAGTTCAAAGAGATGCAAACCCTCAACCGGCCGAATATCTTCTGCGGAATTTCTGTAGTGAAAATTTGGATGATTCAGTATCGAGTGCCCGTTTTGCTGCTCTGCCCCATGAACATGCGCCTGGATCACCTGTGTCTTATTCGCCCCACTCGGATGCACCAACCGGGGATCCACAATTCCATCAATGTTTAGAGCGGTCGAATGAGCCATACTCCCTCCTGTAACCTCCTCAGCAGGAATCAAAATGAAATCGTCTCGCTTGTTGGCAGGCATCGTCACCGACGCTGGATCAATAAACTGATTATGCTCCGAAAGACACAGGAAATTATAGCCACGCTCGTGATACCAAGCAGTAACGGCTTCGGGCGATGAATCCGCATGGCCGCACAATAGAGTGTGCACGTGGGTATTGCCTTTGTACCACTGTTTCGAAGTACACCCTGTAAAAAAGAGGATTCCAAAAAAAGAGAGGATAAGATACCGGGGATTTGTACGCATAGAGCTATTTTCCGTTTAAGGTAGCGGGCGATCTCCGAGCGCCCATTGTCGGATAGGTCAGGTGGGCGCTCGGAGATCGCCTTTTACCAAATTACGAGATCCTCACAATTCGGGTTCATCCGACAGGACTCAAGGCATTTAGTCGAAGGATTGTGACATTTCTAATTCAATCGATCTACAACATCACACGTCGACCGCTATTGGTTTGACTGATTTCCCAACAAAGCCCTTTGCATTGAAGAGGCACCTAATTGTCTCATCGGGAAAACTAGCAAAGCGATGTTTAAGAACAATTGAATTGAAGTTCACATCTATCTTATCACCTGCATGATGCCACGCATCATAATGTGATGTCCTGGAAAGGTGCATACAAACTGATAGTCCCCCGGCTCACTCGGGGCCACAAACTCAATCACTTGCTCCTGTTTGTTTTCCAGAAGCTTGGATGCGAAGAGGATCTTGTCGCTTTGAGGCACGTATCCGGTTTCAAAACCCTTAGCCCCCATGGCTAAGGCCGCCAGTCCTACCTCGTCCGCTGCACCGGGTTGAACCATAACAAGATTATGGTTCATGAAGTCCGGATTAAAGAAGGTCAGCTTCACCTTTTTCCCCGCCTTGACCGCGAATTGGGTCACGTCGAACTGCATCTTCTCGACGATGGTACCGATTCGGACTTCGGTGAGTTCCGCACTATCCGCGATCACGCCAGATACCGGCGGCGCTTTTTCCTTCTTCGGCGCCTTTTCGACAATCAACCCTTCACCACCGGTAGTGTCCACCGTGTACCAAAGATGCTCTACCGTTTTCGCCGCATTGCGAGCGTGTGCCTCAGGCGAGTTCAATACGGTCTTCAGTATTTCATCATTCAAGACATTGTGCTGCTGATGCACCCATAGCCCTTCGAGAAAATGGTGGGCATCCTCACTACGCTTCGGGTCAAACTGGGCCAGCCACTGATTCACCTCCCCGATGACCGATTCGGTTTCCCGACCACTCAATTCCACCCTGGTGCGATGACGCACTCCATCGATGGGATGCTCCAGGTTCTTCATCAATTGCTTGAGCGACGCCCCCGCGATTTCGACCGGCTCTTGCAGCGGTCGCTCCGTGGATACCATCCGATAGATCCGCCCATGCTTATGATCGCGATTGGGGTCGCGGATATTGTGCTGCATATGGCCAATGATAATGTTGTGCCAGTCTGCGATGTACAGGGCCCCGTCCTCTCCAAAAACCGCATCCGTGGGCCGAAAATTCTTATCTGCACTGAAAAGCAAGTCCGTCGCAGGCTCGCCCCAAACTTCGCCGCTTCGGGAATTGCGTTCCAGATCGTACTGCTTGAGCCCAAGATAGCCAATCGTGTTACAGACAAGAATGTTTCCTTGCATCGATTCGGGAAAATTCTCGCTCGAAATGATTACGTTAGCCGCCACCGGGCGCACCTCTTTCTTGAAGAGCTCGTGCATCTTGAAGCTGTTTGATTCCGGTCGCACCTGGTAAGTTCGGCCCGAAGTTCCATCCGTAGCATAGTGATAGCCCCAATAGTCAAAACTGATCCCGTGAGAGTTGGGACGATTCTCAGCGTGGAAGCTAATTGCATATCGACGAGGATCGAAGCGGTACATGCCTGAGGCACCAGTAGACAGAGGCGGTCCCCATGGGTGCTCAAATGCATTGCGCAAAAAGATGCCACTCTGCCAATAGATGGCTCCGTCCGGACCATAGACAAAATTGTTGGCCGAATGGTGCGTATCCGAAGATCCCGTACCTTGCAGCAATACAATCCGCTCATCAGCGATATCGTCGCCATCCGTGTCCCTTAAGAACAGAATCTCTGGCTGGCTCGCAACGATAACCCCTCCATTCCAGAATTCGAAAGCGATGGGATTGTGAACATGGGCGAAAGTAATCGCCTTGTCGGCTACGCCATCCCCATCTTCATCCGGAAAAATGAGGATCCGGTCACCCATTTCTTTGAGTGGCTCCCATTTGGGATAGGTCTGCCAAGCGGCTGCCCAAAGGCGCCCCTTCCCATCGACTTGCATCTGAACTGGATTGACCAACTCCGGAAACCGGGACTCGTCAGCGAAGAGGTTCACTTCAAAGCCATCCGCAATCGTCATTTTGGAAATTCCCGCTGTACCGCTAAGGTACTCCTTCGAACCTTCTTTCTCCGCATTCGAGCTCTTACTGCCGCCGCCTACATTCGAAATGACCGGAATGGGCCTCGGAACGTTGCGGTCGTCGACGACCGATTGCTCGATGTCCCCTTTCGCCACTGCCCAGATATGACGATCACGATTGGCGGTCATCACATCGAGCATCTTCAGCTCGTGCTGCAGCACTTCCGCATTAGATTGGTCATTAACGAAGGTCAGTGTGGACCGTCCGCCCCAAACATCATTCCCATCTGTTGCCCGATAGCGGTTGAACCAATGCCAGTTCTTGTCGAGGATCGCTTCCCTCAAGGGTTCGAGAGAACCAGTCGCTCGAACTCGCTTGTCCAGCAGCTCTTGGGCGATTACCTCGGCCACTTGTCGATTGCCCTCCTCGTTCAGATGAACGCCGTTGATCGTAAGGGGAGCAGAACTACTTCTATAGAGCGATTGAGTGGCCGAGAAGAGATCGACAAAGGGCAGGTCCTTTGCATCAGCGATTTCACCGATTGCTTTCGCGTACTGAGCAAGCCGAGCGTTGTT
>JAUHWE010000232.1 GCA_030424825.1 Verrucomicrobiia bacterium | reverse complement strand
GCGAGCGCCAGCCTTACGGGGCAGAGGTCTACAGGAACTGGGGAGCGAGCCAGCGAGGTAGAAATAGTATCACTTCTGGGAAAACGATGATCAGTACCAAAAGGAGAAGAAGTGGTAGTAGTAGAATGACTACATCTTTTAGAACTTTTGAGACGGCGATTTCACCTACGGAACAAGAAATGAGGAGGCACAGTCCGTACGGAGGAGTCACTAGCCCGAAGGCGAGTGAAATGACACCGATGATCGCAAAGTGAATCGGGTGCATTCCGGCCTTTTCGGCAAGAGGCAGAAGGATCGTGCCCAGAATGATGATTGCGGGAATCGCATCGATGAACATGCCAATGATTAAGAAAGAAAGCGCAATGATGAATCCTGTCGTTATGATTCCGGTACCGTAAACAGCGATCAAGTCAACGAGTGCTTGGGGAACTCGGAAATAGGCGAGCAGCCACCCAAAGGCGGAGGCCGTTCCAATGCAGAAGAGCGATATTGCAGATAGACGAGCCGAATCGTAGAGCACCCTTGGGAACTGCTTGGGTCCGATTGCTCGATAGACTATTCCACCGAGAAACGCGGAGTACAACACAGCAACGACGGAGGCTTCCGTAGGGGTGAAAAGACCGCCAATAATGCCGCCAACTATTATTGCCGGAGTAACGAGGGCGAGGATGGATTTTCCGAATGCCTGAAAGAACTCTACGAGTGAAGCTCTTTTGTAGATCGGATAGTTCCGCATTTTAGCGTAAATCAGCACCGTTCCCATCATGAAAAGGGCGATTAGAAGTCCAGGGACAACGCCGGCCAAGAAGAGCCCGCCAATTGATACAGACATTAGGCCGCCCCAGACGATCATCATTATACTGGGCGGAATGATGACTCCCATGACAGAAGAGCATGCGGTGATTGCTACCGAAAATGAGGTGTCGTAGCCCTGTTTTTTCATAGCCGGAATCAGCAGCGAACCGATGCCCGCAGCATCCGCAGTTGAGGATCCGGAAATCCCTGCGAAGAGCATACTGACCATGACGTTTATGTGTCCGAGTCCTCCTGGCAGGTGTCCCACGGTGGCTCGGGCCAGATTGACAAGCCGTTCGGTAATCCCAGCGGCATTCATAAGATTGGCTGCCAACAGGAAGAAGGGCACCGCTAGAAGGATGAAAGCATTGTACGATTTCCACATCTCATTGATGAGGAGGAAAGGGGTGAGTCGCTCGTCGATAAGTAGAATCGGGAGGCAGGCCAGTCCTAGGGCGAAGGATACGGGGACTTTTAGCAGTATTAAGATGGCGAATACGCCAAACATGATTGTGGCAACTTCTCCAGGACTCATCCGTTTGACTCAGGTTCGCGATTGCTTCTAATGTTCTGGATGTCCCGAACGAGTTTTTCCGTGAGAAATAGGATCCATGTGAGACCCGCTAGAGGAAACGAAATATAGATGCTCAACATATTGATACCACTCATTTCGGAAGTCTGGGCCATTCCGAACTTGGCGAAATCGATTCCATACCAGAGGAATATAAGAGCGAGCACGAACATGGAGAAGTGTCGGACTAGCTGAAGCATTCCCCGATTGCGTAACCGCTTAGGTTTAGGAAGCAGGTCAACGTCAAAATGAGAACCGTCCTTTACCGCGATCATAGATCCGATCATTATGATCCAGACAAAGCAGAATCGGGCCACTTCCTCAGTCCAGATGTAGCGGGGCAAAATTCCGGTAAATCGAGACAAGACCTGTAGGAATACAGGGATGATCATTAGTCCCATGAGGTAGGTCAGGACTGTTTTTAGAAAGCGATAGTATCCATCCAGTAGCGACTTCATAGGGACGAGGGGATCGGGGAAGCGTCTTTGTGGATATCCATTCTGGTTTTATTTTTAGGGCCGCTGTGATTTACGAAGAATTCGCTATGAAGGTATTGAGAGATGAACGCGGTCGTTGCTCAAGCGAATTGATACCCAATATTCCTGGTGGTGGCCGGGAAGCGTTTCCCTTTGAGGCACGATTCTAAAATATTTAAGGAATTTGTACTCTGAATGGTACTGAAGTAAAATAAGATAAAATGATTTCTCCTCTACACTCGGCTCTTCTCTTCGGAAAAAAATGAGTGGAAAAGCGAGCACTCGATTCGCGATGCGATAACTCTATAGAAGGGACGTTAAATCGTGTGCCAGGTTGGAATCATTCCGCTAATTAGAATATTCTCTAATCTGCGGTTTCGATCCCGGTATCGACTAGGATTCTAGCGGCATTGATTTTCGCTTTCAGAGCATCGATTTCCTCTTGCCAGGCTTTGACTCCGGTTGCTTCCAGTTTGCGTTCCTGAAAGGTCTCCGCTGCCGACTTGCTGATTTGGGTTTCCCACACGAAAAGACTCTTGAGTCGAGGCAGGCCAACGAGGTGTTCAAGGGCGTCGTCGGTAACCTTTGTCCCATAGAGATTCAAGTATCTCAACCGTGGCAAGTTTGCCAAATGAGTAAGCCCATCGTCGGTGATCGAAGTTTTCTGAAGGTATAGCTTCTCCAAATTAGGCATATCGGCTACCGCTACGAGCCCCTTGTCGGTCACCTCGCTAAAGCCGATTTCAAGCTCGACAATATTGGTGGCGATCGGCGCTAGCTTGGCCAAAGCTTCATCATCAAACTTGTTGTCTCCAAACGGACCTTTGACTCGGACGGCGGGAGAGTTGAGCGCCACTCGAAGAATGTCGATGTTCGGCTCCTGCTCTAGAGTTGCGATCTCGGATTCAATTTCCTCCCAGGCGAGCATGGGAACTTCGATCTCTGGAACCGCTTCTTCTGCTACTGCTTCAGCGGGTTCACCTAATTGAGCGATCATCGCGGATTTAACGGTTTCGGGAATTTCGAGATCACCAATGAGCCCACTTTCAATCGCTCCTGCCTGTATCCACCATTCGAGGATGGCGATTTGCTCTTCGTTAGGCTGTGGTTTACCTTCGGGGGGCATTCTTTCGTCATCATCGATTTCAAGGTGCAATCGGTAGATGAGCTCACTGGCTTCGGGGTCACCGGGTACGATGGTGTCGCCAAGCTCACCCCCGAGCATTGCCAGTTCAAAGGAGTCCAGACGAAGTTCCCCCTTTGATTTGTCAGGGCCGTGGCACTGAATGCAGGTTTCCTCAAATATGGGGTGAATCAGGTCTTGGTAGACATCCGCGTCTTTGACGGTGATTGGACCTTTTGCGGCGTCACGGGCACTCTCCATGCCAAGTAGGTTTTTGATTGGGCTGGGAAGATGTTTAGTCAGATAACCGGAGCCATGGGTTAACGTGCCCCCGTCGTGACCGACCACGACCAGCAGAATTAGAGTGGCGGCCAAGGCGCTGTGGTAGGGAACGGAAAATCCGTTTCTTCGCTTGGATCTTGCCCAACTGCGAAGAACGATCAGCCAAAATGCGAAAATGGAGGCGAAGGACCCAAGCCAGCGGTGTCGATCCAGCAGCGTTTCGTTGTAGCCACCAGGCAAAGCGAGAAGGATGCCGAGAACGGCAGCGATGAGTGCGACAATAGCGGTATAATTAAGAACGATTTCACAGGCCTTTCCGATCCGAGGACCGCTTTTGGAGCTGTCCAAGTACTCGAGAACGGCGAGAACCGTGTAGAAACCGATGGGTAGATGTAAGAGAGCGGGGTGAAAATGACCGAGAAACAGCGTCCATTTTGGAGCGTTCTCCAATCCGTCCGTGAACATGGCCAATGCGAGCATGACAACGGTGACGACCGAGGCGATGATGATGGCGAATTTCAAGTTGGCAGGTTCCCTGCGACGGGGTGGCTTTTTCTTGGAGTATGGGCGCGACATAATCGAAAATAGGGTGATGATAGGAAGAACCTCGATTTTCAACAGAAATTTCTTCGAGACGGAAGCCAAGGCCACAGATAAGCTTGAGTGGGAAGTATTTGCCTTGGCGGGGTTTCGGCCTAGGAAAGGAGGTATGTTAGCGTTAAATCCGGCGGTTCTAGTCGCCTCAATTCTGTCTCAGGTAGGAGGTCTGTCGCTTCTCGGGCAGGACCACTCTTATTATCTGCAAAAAGATGTCCCTTACCAGGAGGATGAACTGAGGAGTACGGATCCATACATCGCGGAACGCTGTGTATTGGACCTGTATGCGCCCAAGGGTCGCCAAGGATATTCAACCATCGTGTGGTTTCATGGGGGCGGCTTGAGGAATGGGAATAAATCAGTGCCGGAAGAGTTTAAGGAGAAGGGTATTGCTGTGGTGGCAGTCAACTACCGGCTTCATCCCAAGGTGAAAGCTCCTGTCTATATTCAGGATGCGGCCGCTGCGGTGGCCTGGGTCTTTGAGAACATCGAAAAAAGCGGGGGTGACGCGTCGCGGATCTTCGTGTCGGGAAGTTCAGCCGGTGGATACCTTACCAGTATGATCGGTTTAGACAAAAGCTGGCTTGGAGCCCACGGAATCGACGCCAATCGAATTGCCGGGCTGATCCCACTGGCGGGACACGCAATCACTCACTTTACCGTTCGAGCAGAGAGGGGAATCGAAGGCACTCAGCCGATCATCGATGAGCTCGCTCCCTTGTATCATGTCCGTGGCGACGCACCGCCGGTATTGCTGATTACCGGCGATCGCGAACTCGAAATGCTCGGTCGCTACGAGGAGAATGCCTACCTGATGCGGATGCTTCGAGTCGCGGGGCATCCCGACACCCGCATCATGGAGCTCGATGGCTATGGGCATTCTCCGGTATCTGCGGCAGTGCCCCTAATCCTCAAGGAAGTGCAGCGAGTGGAGAAAATGCTGAAGTAACCTCACGATTGGATATGCTCGAATCTCGATGCCCCACGAGTATCTCTCGATTAAGAATCTAGATTCTGAAAAAAATAACTACAGGATCTCCCCAAAAGATTCTATTTGGGAACTCTCTTGAAGTCAGAACCGGGTGAGCATCAATGATCATCGTGGCCGCAAACGCAGGCGTACTCTTGATAGTGGCAGGTTGGGCATTCGCTGAGATTGACGTTGAATCTTTCCCGTACCAGCTCGGAGTTGGAGGATGCCATGATTTGCAGAACGACCGGAACACTCGGGCCTTCAGGTAAGGCCTTGTCTGAAACCAGCCGGTTTCCTTTTTTGGTAAAAGCAATCGTGGTTGGGTTGGTCCGGTCTCCGCCAATCAAGGTTATCACTTGTCCGGTGGGCACGACTTCCTTTCTGTTTTCGTCGAGCAGCTGGATCTGCATGGTTCTGTCGTCCTGTACTATGAATTCCACAGCCGGTTCCACACTCGTTATGAGGCGCCCTCCGTTGGGTCCTCCTTCGGATTTTTCTCCCTCGTCATGATGGGAGTCTTCGTCATGATGCTCCGAGTCATCGTGAGACGCATGGGTTTCGGGTTCACTTTTGCTGCAACCTAATGCGAATAATGCCGCGACAGCCGCGAGTATTGATAGGAAGCGTATTAAGGTTTTGGATAGTGTATTTTTCATTTTGAATGGTTTAGAATTTTGAGACTGATTGAAAGGGAGTGAGTGGCGTCTATGACCGGTTGAAAGTTGAATGGTTGCGCTAGCTCGAGGCCGCCGCCTTGTTCTTTACGGCTTTTTCCGCTGCCTTTTTGCCAAACGCATAGAATACGGCAGGAGTGATTCCAAGACCTAGAGCAGTCGATGTGATGAGGCCTCCAACGATCACAACCGCCACGGGATGAAGGATTTCCTTGCCCGGAGCATCGGCGGAGAGTACCAGCGGTATCAATGCGATACCCGCAGAAAGGGCAGTCATGAGGACGGGGGCTAGGCGTTCAAGCGTTCCCCGCATCACCATAGACTGCGAGAAGCTCTCACCTTCATGTCTCATGAGGTGCAAGTAATGGGATATGAGCATGACACTATTGCGAGCCGCGATTCCTGCCACGGCGATAAAGCCGACAAGGGTGGCGATGCTGATATTGTTGATCATGATCCAGGTGAACGCGATGCCACCGATTAGAGCAAGGGGAATGTCGCAGAGGATCTGAATAGCAAAAACGGGGGAGGAAAAATAATTATACAGGAGGAAGGCGATCACTAGCAGAACGGCTATGCTTAACAGGGCAATCCTTTTAGTGGCGTCTTGCTGGGCTTGGAATTCCCCTTCGAAACTTACGAAGTATCCGTTTGGAAGTGACACGTTTTCGGAAGTTTCCGATTGCAGACGAGCCGCTAGAGATGCGAGATCCCTTTCGGTTGGGTTGATGCTTACGACAAATCGCCGCATCATATTTTCACGTTGTATCACGTTGGGACCTCGTGCTTCTCTGACTTCTGCCACGAAGGACAAGGGAATGCTTAGGCCGCTTTCCGTATCGATATATAGATTTTTCAGACGTTCGGGAGACTCGCGCCATTCGAGCGGTAGTCGGATGACTAAATCGATTGATCGTTGCTCCTCGTATAGCTCAGCGAGGCGCTCGCCCCCGATTAAACTAGAAAGTTGCTCGTTGAGTGATCCAGGGGTCACTCCATAGGAAAGCGCTTTGTCACGATCAATCTCAATTCGTAGCTGAGGAATGGGGGCTTGTTGCTCGATGCGGGCATCACCAAAACCCGGTATGGTCTGAGCGATAGCCTGTATTTGTTCACCAATACGTCGAATCTCGTCCAGATCGGGACCAAAAACCTTGATGGCGACTTTTGCGGATACGCCACTCAGCATGTGTCCAATTCGATCGGCTAGTGGGCCACTCAATACACTGAAGGTGCCAGGGATTGTGCGCATGGTGGTGCGGATGTTTTCAAAAATCTCCGATCTGGGTCGGCCCCCCGTTTTGAAATCGATATCAAACTCGACCGTAGAAACCGGAACCACGTGATCGCCTCTCTCGGCCCGGCCAATGCGTCGTCCTACGGTACGAACTTCGGGAATGGCGAGCAGTAGTTTGTCTGCCACATCTGAAATCTCATTCATCTGTTCGAGCGAGGTTCCTGGAGCTGCGGTCAAGGCAACCAATGCCGTTTCCTCATTGAATGAGGGAAGGAAATCCTTGCCCATTGTGGGGTACAGGCTAGCGGCGCCTGCAAGGAGTATCGCGCCGATCGCCATTACCGCAACGGGATAGTTCAGTGCAAGACGAAGCCAGGTGTTTTTCAGTAGCCATTTCATGGACCTAATTATTATTCCGTCCTTGTGCACGTGGCCAGTTTTGGGCTTTAGAAGCAGAGAGCACAG
>JAUHWE010000231.1 GCA_030424825.1 Verrucomicrobiia bacterium | reverse complement strand
CGGGTACAGGAATCATTTCTCGACTATACCCATCCGGATATCCGCGCCCATCAAAGCGTTCGCGATGGGACCGGATCGAATGCCCCACCTCTTCCAGGGTTCCAACGAATCCCGCTAAAGTCTGACCGTAGACGGGGTAGTGATGGATCAGCGTTCTCTCCTGTTCATTTAGGCTTTGAGGGTCATTCAAACTTTTCGTCAAGAGCTCACGAGGCAATCCGATGCGACCCAAATTGTAGAGCCACGAGCTGACGACGAGCACCTCGCTCTCGCGTTCGGTGAGGAGATCTGATTTTGCGATCTCGCGGCAAATGGTTACGACGGACTTGGTTTGTTCGCCCAGAACCGGGTGAAAGGCTTCGATGAGACGGAAGCAAATTTCGAGGGAGTGGTTGAAGTTCTGTTCTAATGACTGGTTCGTCTTTTCGAGAGCTTCCGCCTGTTCTTCCAGTTGTCGGATTTTCTCTTCCAACGCAGCATTCGAGGAAACAAGCTTTTCGTTCAGATCTAGTGTATCCGCGCTCAGCTGCTCATTCGCCTCAACCAAGGCAAAGCGTTGGACGGCATTCTCGACGGTAGCCAGCAATTCTTCACGAATCCAAGGTTTGGCGACGAAGCGGAAGATCTCGCCGCGATTCACTGCTTCAATGACGGTGTTGAGCGTGAGCACACCCGTTATGAGTATGCGGGACGCGTTGGGCTGGATGCGTTTGCACTTGTCCAGAAATTCAAGCCCCGTCATTTCGGGCATTCGTTGGTCCGATATAATGGTCGCGAAATGGGTGTCTTCCATGGCTACCAAAGCGTCGCGGGCGTTGGAAAAAGCCTGAACGTTGTACTGTTCCCGCTCTAGCGTTTCCTTCATCGCTAGCAGCACGACCTGATCGTCGTCCAGCACGAGTATGTCGCGCGAATTGGAATCGGATGTTCGCATTACGTTTTATTGAAGCCCTTCGACTTAGGAAAAATACTTGTCCAGCGTTTTCAGAAGACCAGCGGGCTTAAGGGAGCCCGATACGAGAAGACCGCACTGCGATCTTATGGATTCGGAAACGGCGTCCACGCTTTCGCCGAGTGCGACAACGGCGAGCTTTGGAAGGGGATTCATTTTTGCAAGATCCAGAACGAGTTGATCGACGTTCTCGTCAAGCGCGCTTTTGAATACAAGGACGCCATCTAGTTTTTCTCCAAAATCCCGGATATCGAGCCGCAATTGGTCCCCATCGAGATGGATTCGAAATTTCCAGTCTGCACTGCGAATAGAATTGATGAGGGGATGGCGAGCGATGTCTTCCCAAGTATAGATCAAGATCGTAGGCGTATGTTTGGCTTTCGATGCGGATACTAATGGATTCTGGGAGAATGTGGCGTTCGAAAGGGGGATGGTTTCGTTTAGATTAGAAAGTGGCAGCGTGAGGAGTATGCGAGTTCCCTCTCCTTTTTCCGACACAATCGATAGGCCACCGTTAAGGTCTTTGGCGAACTGCTCCACGATGAAAAGCCCCAAGCCTGCATGGGCATTGCGGTCCTTGGTTGTATAGAAGGGCTTGGTGACGGAGGGCAGTGTCTGGCTGTCGATTCCGCATCCGTCATCGCTGAACTCGATTACAACGCTGGGAACTCCCGCTTCTGCGTCATTAGGGCCCGTTGACCGGCATCGTATTTTAACACAAGGCTTGTCAATAGCGGCGTCGCTGGCATTCGATGCGAGGTGTATCAGCGCTTGGCGAAAACGATTGGCGTCAAGGCGAACCGGAAGAGACTCGTCGCTCAAATCAAACTGGAGGTCGACCGTTTTGGGAAGAATTGCTAGGAGGTAGTCCCGCTGTTCTTCAATAAGTTTGCCAATGTCGAAGTAGCTTTCCTCCCCCTCGCTCATGGCGGTGAGGGCCCGAATCTTTTGAGTTATCTTTTGAGCCCGAATCGAGCTGTCCCGAATATGGGTCATGGCCTCGGTCATTGTCGCCGCATCTGAACCGGGAATCGCGTAAAGCTCGCTAAGCGAGTAGATGCCGGCGATCATATTGTTGAAATCGTGGAGGAACCGGCGGCTAGCGATGGAAGAAACCTCTTTCCATGATCGTTTGACGAGTGTATCCATTGTGCGGATTCTAAAAGTGTCGTCAATGACACGGCCGATGAAACCGACTAGCTCTTGATCTTGTCCGTAGAGAGGGGCGAGAAAGTCTCTCACGGGAGTCGGGTTCTCATTGCCGAGCGAATTTACGCGGTAGTCGGCGATGATTTGCTTGCCTCCCGAAACCACTTTCTGAATGGCGTCGATATACGCCATGCGATCTTCCTCGTAAACGAGTTGGAGCCAAGGAATTCGTTTATCCGGGTTGTCGTAGGCCTCTTCCGGAAGATAGGCCCGTCCGTTTTCCGACAAAAACCGAATCTCCATGTGGCTGGAGTCGATTACGTAGCAAGCTCCAGGTCCGTATTCGATCAATTGCCCTCCGCCAAGATCGGCATGCTCAAGGTTTTGGAGACCAGCGATCGCCTCGCAAAGGTTTGCGGATCTCAATGGTTCTTCTTGGGACGGCGTTTTCAATAGAGGTTAGATAGTTATTCGGATGAGGGACGCGAGTCGATTTTTTATTCTAACTTGAATGGCTTTTCAGGGAGATAATGGCAGTCCCGGCGCGAAGGAAACGTAAGAAAGATTAATGATTCCCGGAGGGCGTTTGGATTTCAGATTCTTTTTACAGGAGCGCGGGATCCCGTGTGAAATCTCTGATTCCAGAATCTTTGTCATATTCTCGAATATGGTATTGCTCTAGAACACGATCTGCAAAGGTTTTAGATCGCAATCGTTGGTTGTTTCCCTTGATTGGCTCGAGAAACTGTCTACCGACCAAAATGTCCGTCATAAATACATTCAAACTTCCTGAGACTGAGAAAGGTGTTCGCATTCGTGAACTCCTGGCAAATCGCTTGTTGTTTTTAGATGGCGCGATGGGGACGATGATTCAGCGATACAAGCTAGAGGAATCAGATTTTCGAAACGGTCATTTTGAAGATCACGCCATAGATCTGAAGGGAAACAACGAGTTGCTCGTCTATACCCGACCCGATGTCATTCTAGAAATCCACAAAGAGTTCCTAGCCGCAGGCTCGGATATCATAGAAACGAATACATTTAGTTCCACGCGAATCGCCCAAGCCGATTACGAACTAGAGAGCATTGTCTACGAGCAAAATTTGAGAGCCGCTAGACTGGCGCGTCAAGCGATTGACGAATTCTTGGCTGAGAATCCAGAAAGGGAGTGTTTCGTGGCAGGCGCTATTGGGCCGACCAACCGGACGGCGTCGCTATCCCCAGATGTGAATCGTCCAGAGTACCGAGCGGTATCATTCGACGAATTGAAAGAAGCGTACGGAGAGCAGATTCGAGCCCTTGTTGAAGGCGGTGTGGATCTCTTGCTGGCGGAAACGACTTTCGATACGCTGAACCTAAAGGCCTGCATTTTCGCTTTGGAATCTTTTTTCGAAGAGCGTGGTGAACGTCTGCCTGTGATGTTGAGCGTCACTATAACGGATGCTTCCGGCCGGACTCTTTCCGGCCAGACGATTGAAGCTTTTTGGAACTCCGTCGCCCATGCGAAGCCCCTGAGCGTTGGCATCAATTGCGCGTTGGGGGCGAGCGATATGAGGCCTTATATTGAGTCGCTTTCCCGTGCCGCAAACTGTTTCATATCCTGCTACCCGAATGCAGGATTGCCTAATCCTCTGAGTGAAACTGGGTATGACGAGCTTCCGGATGAGACGGCTAAATTCTTAGAAGATTTTGCCTCCAATGGGTTTGTAAATATCATTGGAGGCTGTTGCGGGACGACTCCCGATCATATCGCGGCGATCGTTCGGGAAGCGAAGGACTATTCTCCGAGGCTGCTCCCTGAGATTGATCCCGCACTTAGAATCAGTGGTCTAGAGCCTTTTGAGGTCAAAGGGGAAAAGGCGCCGTTTGTTATGGTTGGCGAACGGGCTAACGTGATGGGGTCACCCAAATTCAAGCGACTGATTAAAGAGGACAAATTTGAGGACGCCCTCGCGATTGCGCGCCAGCAGGTGGAAAACGGGGCGAATGTCATTGATGTTAATTTCGATGAAGGGCTGCTCGATAGTGAGGCCTGTATGACTCGATTTCTGAATCTGATCGCTTCTGAACCAGAAATCTCGAAAGCGCCCTTGATGATAGACTCGTCGAAATGGACCGTTATCGAAGCGGGGCTGAAGTGCGTGCAAGGGAAGTGCATTGTGAATTCCATTAGCCTTAAGGAGGGTGAGGAGAAGTTTCTTGAGCAAGCGTCATTGATATTGAGATACGGAGCTGCAGTCATTGTCATGGCATTTGACGAAAAAGGGCAGGCGGCGACTAGGGAAGACAAGATTAGAATATGCGAACGGGCCTACCACTTGCTTCGTGAAAAATTGGACTTCCCTCCAGAGGACATTATTTTCGACCCAAATATTCTCACAGTAGCCACAGGTATTGAGGAACACAATACCTATGCGGTCGATTTTATCGAAGCGACACGCGAGATTAAGAAGCGTTGCCCACAGGCTCGAGTCAGCGGTGGCGTCAGCAATATTTCCTTCTCTTTTCGAGGAAACAATGTTGTCCGCGAAGCGATGCACTCTGCTTTTCTGTACCATGCCATTCAGGCGGGCATGGATATGGGGATCGTAAACGCGGGGCTTCTCGCGGTATACGAGGATATCGAACCGGCTTTGAAGGAGCTAGTGGAAGACGTCCTTCTGAATCGCAATCCTGACGCTACCGAGCGGCTTGTGGATTACGCCGAGACCGTTAAGGGTACCGGAAAGGCTAAGGAAGAAAAGGCGGAGGAATGGAGAGAGGCTTCGGTAGAGGAACGAATTTCGCACGCTCTCGTGAAGGGGATTGTCACATATATTGAGGATGATACGGAGGAAGCGCGTCAGAAGCTAGCCCGCCCTCTCGATGTGATTGAAGGGCCCTTGATGAATGGCATGAAGATCGTGGGCGAGCTGTTTGGGGCGGGAAAGATGTTTCTTCCACAAGTGGTCAAGTCTGCTCGCGTAATGAAAAAAGCGGTAGCGTACTTAACTCCCTTCATGGAGAAGGAGAAAGAAGATGCGAACGAGGCGATAGAAGCGCAGACCAAAATGGTAATCGCCACTGTGAAAGGCGATGTGCACGATATTGGGAAAAATATTGTTGGGGTCGTGCTGGCCTGTAACAACTACGATGTCGTTGATTTGGGCGTAATGGTTTCCAGTGACAAAATATTGGATGCAGCGCGAAAAGAAAAAGCAGATCTGGTCGGATTGAGTGGGCTTATAACCCCTTCGTTGGACGAGATGATCCACGTTGCCTCGGAAATGAAGCGCCAAGGATTTGAGCTCCCGCTTCTGATCGGAGGAGCGACGACGAGCAAAGCGCACACTGCCATTAAAATTGCCCCAGCCTATGACGGGCCTGTCGTCCAGGTATCGGATGCTTCTTTGGTCGTGGGAGTTTGCAATGAGCTTTTGAGTCCCGACAGGAAAGGCGAATTCGTCACGTCATTGAAAGCGGATCAGGTGCGCCTTCGGGACCGCCATGCAAAAGGATTGTCTGGTGATAAGAAAATGCTGCCGTTTTCCGAAGCATGTGAAAATGGATACAAGGTGGACTGGAAGAATGCCGATATCGCGGTTCCAGGATCGTTGAATCAGATTTCATTGGACGAAGTGGATCTTGCGGATGTGCTTGAGTACTTCGACTGGTCGCCGCTCTTTTGGACGTGGGGACTCAAGGGTGCCTTTCCTGCGATATTGAAACACGCCAAATATGGTGAGCAGGCGAACGAGCTGTATAAGGATGCTCAGACAATGCTTGAAGACATCGTATCTAATCAGCGCTTTCGGCTCAGAGGGGTCTATCGTTTCTGGGCAGCGCAGTCAAATGGGGATGATGTGGCTCTCTATGGTGATGCCTCGAAGGACAAGAAAGTGGGCCAGTTCCATTTCTTGCGTCAGCAGAAGGAGAAATCGTCCGACACAACCTACTATAGCTTGGCGGATTTCATCGCTCCGGAATCCAGCGGACAAGTTGACTATATCGGCGGCTTCGCGGTAACGGCAGGGTTCGAGGTAGAAGCCTATGCGGAGACGTTTAGGAAAAAGCACGACGACTATCGTGCCATCATGGTTCAGGCGCTGGGGGACCGTTTTGCAGAAGCGCTAGCGGAGTATGTGCACAAACGGGTCCGTGACGATTGGGGGTTTGGTCAATCCGAGAACCTCTCAATCAAGGATATGATTGGTGAAAAGTACCGTGGAATCCGTCCCGCCGCAGGGTACCCTGCATGTCCGGACCATACGGAAAAATCGACACTTTGGGAGCTTCTGGGTGCTGAAGCGGCGACGGGGATTTCGCTGACGGAAAGCTTTGCCATGAATCCTCCTAGCTCGGTGTCTGGACTTTATTTTGGAAATTCGGATGCGCGTTACTTCAACGTGGGCAAGATTGGAAAAGACCAAGTCGAATCCTATGCCGCGCGAAAGGGGTTGTCAGTTTCAGTGGTGGAGAAGTGGCTTCGGCCTAATTTGGACTATTAGAAGGAGAAGCTTTCCGGCGAAAGGGGTGTCGCGACCACGAAACGTTCCTCAGCAGTAGGTCGCGTGAAGACTCATTTTGAACAATCGCCTTGAGCGAGATCGAGCGCCTTTCGCCGGCTTTGGGGCCGTTGTTGGGCACCGTGTGCTCAATTGCACGTATATCCTTGAATTGGCACATCCAATGCTACCCCGCCTTTGTTATTCATTATAGGGTAGCTGCGACTTTTTGCAGGAGCAGAAAACCGAGGTCGGCGTTAAGGGGTTTTCGCCGGCCTCACCTTTTCTGGAATTCGCTTGCAAACCTTACCCGGGAAGCTCGTTTCCGGTCAGGGTCTTAATGAACTTCTTCATTGCCGGGGTTAGGACTCGGCCTTTCCGGTGGAGAATCGCGAGCGGTCGGTTGAATCCAGTGCCGTTCAGAGTAACGGAAACGAGTGTTCCTTGTTTTACTTCCTGGGCAACGGTTGCCTGAGGCGCGATGGCGATGCCGGCATCGATTTCCACCGCCCGTTTTACGGTCTCGATATTGTCGAACTCCATCACGGGTTCGGTTTCGATGTTGTTTTCGCGGAAAATCTGATCGACTGCTTTGCGAGTCGGAATGTCGGGATCGAAGCTGATGAA
>JAUHWE010000230.1 GCA_030424825.1 Verrucomicrobiia bacterium | reverse complement strand
GTGCGTAGCCAATGGCAAACAACTGCAGAATCAGAAAGATGATCCCGACTACGTGCCTTGCGCTGATGTTTCCTTTTTTCAAGATGGTGACTGCGGATTTGAGGTGGATTTTTTAAATCGCTGGGTCAAGAGGAGCCTCACTTTTAGATAAAATTTGTAGAATTCGGGGCCGATATCTTTGATGACGGGCATGAGACCTGTTGTGGCGAAGGGGCGATGGAAGAGGGCTTTACGCGTTTGCTTCTGTTTCAGCGCTTTAGGAATGCCTTTGGGGTAGCAGTAGATTCCCGTAGATTGCTTCAATTGTGCGTAGTTGGATTCGCCGAGAGCTACATCGCAGAGCAATTTGGGAAAGTTGATTCCACGTAAGGCGCAACCGACCACGTTGCCCCACAGACGCGCGTTTACTTCTAGCAGCCAAAGATCCCCGCTTTTATCGTCTTCGAAAAAGTCGATGTCACAAACACCTTCCCAGCGGAGTGCGCCTAGCAACTTGCTCGCGAGTGCGAGGGCTCGTGGATTATCCATGAACTCGATGCAGCGAGGGATTTCATATTTCTTTTTACCGTAGAATATGGCTCGCCATACAGTATAGCACTTGATTTCGCCATTCTCACAGTACGCGGAGAACGATACATCTTTCCCGGTGATGAAGGGTTGTATGATGTATTCTGAGCGTTGATTCAGGTCGAGTGAATCGCGGAAAGAATTAAGTTCGTCGGCTAAATTGATTCGTTTGAAACCGGCTCCGAACTCCCGATTAGTAGTTTTGGCTAAAGCCGGAAAGGGTAAGGATTGTTCTCCATAGGAAGAGATCTCCTCAAGGGGAACACTCGGCAAGACCGGAAGTTCGTTACTAAGCGAGAATTCATACAGACGTCGCTTGTCGGATGCGATCTCCAGGCTTTCGATAGCGGAAATAGGCGGAATGCGAAAGCGGTTGCCCAGTCGATCTCGGTTTCTGGCTACAAATTGAAATCCTGGGGTGGTAATCGGAAATAGTATCTCGGGAAATAGGGCTCGTTTCAAAGTCAGCAACTGATCCACCAGTGCGTCATCGTTGTGAGGGTCCGAGTAGATAAATTCGTTACAATACTTACTTTTTCTGGATACGTTGTGGCGTTCTTTGGAAAGGAGAATGAAATCCACATGGCAATCCTCTAGGCATCGAATGATCCGCAAGGGTAAGCGGCCATTTCCTATGGGTATGACGAGTGTTGCTCTAGGCCGCATGTGATGAATAACTAACTGAGGAACGAAATGAACTGCAAGTCGCTTGGTAGGAATTAATGATCCCTTTTGTGAAAAAACGACCGATTATTAAGATCCTGAACTCTGGAGAGACGATAGGATCGGATTCTTTGTTCGACTTGGTTATCTCAATCGCCTCTTTATCGATTTCGAACACGATTGTCACTTTTTACGTAGGTATTTTGCCTAGCGGTTTTTGCGATCCGTTAATAGGCGGAATTGATTCTGTCTAGTTTGAGATCACTTGTCTGAATGAACTAGGCTGCCGAAAGGCTTATTCCTAGATCGGAGTTTTTGGGTCACCAACTCATGAGGGTGCTCTTTTCCCGAATTCAAACCTGTTTCGCCGAATTCGATTATCTACTTTTTGCCGCTTAGCAGATTAGTAGAAGATTGTCGGTGATCCCCGGTTTCTCGATTCAGTCTGTTTGGGCTTTATCGCGTATTTCGATTGTTTCTCGGAAGCTCACGGTTGCCTCTTCCTTCCCTGTTTCTATAACGATTGCCACCTCTCTTGATCCGAGGGGGGGATTGGCGGGATCAAATTGGGGATTGGATACGCGAAGATCGGCTCCGGTATCGGCGAGGTAGTTCGTAAGCTGTCGGTGCAGCTCATCGGCCTTCTCGGGCATTTTTTGCGACAAGTCGCGATTTTCTTTCAAATCATTCGCCAGATTGTAGAGATGGTTCTCACCCGTTTCAAAGCAGTGAAGCAGTTTGTAGTCGCTCAGAAGAATGCCGCTCTGCTAACCGTGATGGCTTCAGCACGAACCCTGCCATCGATAACTCCAAATTTCTTATCGGCTTCAATTCAGCGCGTTGATTGTAGAGCCTGTCCAATTCATCGATCATTCGCTGGACAGGCAAAGAGCTTTGCGCTTCAAAATGGGGTTCCTCTGGTTTTTGGGCAGCATTGCTCGGGCAAAACCGGAGATCCTATCACGAAATCTACAACGAAATAGACGTTTACAAACCATGCCTGTCGCAACTCCTAAGCAATACGAAGCCATGTTAGAAGCCGCCCAAAAAGGGGGCTACGCTTATCCTGCGGTCAATATCACATCGATTGTGACCATCAACGCCGCATTGAAAGCGTTCGCTGACACCAAGTCAGATGGCATCATCCAAGTTTCCACGGGAGGCGGCCAGTTCGCTTCCGGTCTCAATGTGGCCGATGCCGCTTTTGGGGCGATCGTTCTCGCTGAAGCGACCCATGTCCTGGCAGAAAAGTACGATATTTTGGTAGCGCTCCATACCGACCATTGCCATCCAGAGAAGGTGGATAGCTTTTTGCGTCCTTTGTTAGACGCGTCTCGCAAGCGGATCGCGGAAGGCAAAGGTCCACTGTTCCAGTCCCACATGTTTGATGGATCGGTTGTCGCTCTCGACGAGAATTTGAAGATTTCGAAAGAGCTTCTAAAGGAATGTGCCGAGCTGGGCATCATCCTTGAAGTGGAAGCCGGTTGCGTTGGCGGTGAAGAAGATGGACACGACACCTCTGGCCTCCCTGCAGAAAAGCTCTACACGACTCCGGAAGACATGCTAGAAGTGTACGAGGCGCTTCAGCCAATAGGCCGTTTCATTTTTGCGGCGACGTTCGGGAATGTCCATGGCGCCTACAAGCCCGGCTCAGTTAAGCTCAAGCCAACCATTCTTCGGGATGGTCAGAAGGCGGTCATGGACAAGCACGGGGCTGAAGCGGAAATGGACCTCGTATTCCATGGCGGGTCCGGTTCGGACCTTTCCGATATTCGCGAAACGCTCGATTACGGCGTTATCAAGATGAATATCGACACGGATACGCAGTACGCTTTCACACGCCCGATCGTGACCCACATCTGCGAGAACATCGAAGGGGTGCTAAAGATCGATGGTGAAGTGGGCAATAAGAAGACCTATGACCCACGCTCTTACCTGAAAGCAGCGGAAAAGAACATGGCCGATCGACTGATCGTAGCGGCCAAAGATCTGCTTTCCGAAGGAAACACGATTTTCGGGAAAGTATAGTCCTCGAAGGCATCGCAATATTTTCAGGACCGGTTCCCGTAGTGGAATCGGTCCTTTTTTATATTTTTATTCGGGGCTGAGATCGCCCGGGAACCTTAAGATACTTCGGTCGCCGCAAGCGACGCCCCTACAGGCGAAATTCGTTTGCTACTTGATCGGAAGCTCGACGGCGGTGACCTGGTGGCTGATTCCGGGGAAGGTGACCTGGCGTCTTGTCAGATGAATGTGGTCCCGTAATTTAGATCCCTCGATTGTTTTAGCGTCGATAGCGGTCGCCGTGTCCGTGTGGTCGTCCGCCCATTCGGAATTCAGAAGAGCGATACTCACGGCTTCGCCAATAATGTCTGGGCGAGCGTAATCCGGATGGCCAATGGCTCCAAAGTAAATCATTCCGCTGCTCATCCCGACTTTTAAAGGCTCGTTGAAAAGCTGGATGGCATTCAAGGCGGAGTCGATAGCACGATCCTGATGATGACTACCGGAAAAAAGGCAGAGTATCCCCGCTCCTCGGGTCTTAATCGGGATACCCCCAAAGCGAAGGGCGGATTCGGTCACTTGGTAGCAAACGCTGTTGGTCCAGTTGGCGAAATCACGAGGCTCGAGATGCTCAGATTTTTCCCGTGCGGCTCGGGCTCGAATATCCACAATGGTGGCCTCAATGACATCCTTGTCTATGCTTTGGCAACCCAGTAACCATTCGATGGATACTCCTAGCAATTGGGCTAAGTTCGGAAGGATGCTGATGTCGGGAGCGTTTTCCCCTCGCTCCCATTTCGATACTGCCTGCGGGCTTACCTGTACCGCGTTAGCGATGTCAGTCTGTGTCAAACCGGATTTCTTTCGGCGGTGACGGATTCGATCTCCCAAGTCTTGCAGGTTCATAGATTAAGGGAACAAGTTAAAGGAGTATCGGTGGGGATGAAAGACGAATCGTGGAATTTTGAGATCTTCTTACGCGGCAGGCCCGGAGGTCCTTGCCCGACCTGTTAAGAGACCGATGATAACTGATGCAGCATAGCGCGAGTGCAAGCCCTACGGAGGATAGGAATTAGGGATCTTTGCTCACCCGATGAGCTCGTGATAGGTAGCGCAGTAGTCTTTGCGTTGGCAGGGCTCGCAGTTGCTTCCGATCCAAAGCGTGTCGAATTGGTCCATGAGCGGACGAATGAGATGGGGATCGTCGGTTAGAATCCCCGATTCAAAGTTGCGACGGAATTCAGACTTTGCCCCCATGCCCGCTCCCGTTAGATTGGCGCTGCCGGTATAGGCAAACGTGCCGTCGATTATGACCGTTTTAAAGTGGGCTCGCGGGCAGAGAATCATCTCTAGGCCTTCGATTAGATTGGGAAATCGATCAAAATCCTTGCGAAAGGCAGGACCGGGTTCTTTGGCGTGTATAATTCGAATGGATACTCCGGTTTCAATGAGTTCGGACAGTGTTTGCAGAAAAGGGACCATCGTTTTGCCTTTGTTAACATACATGTCCTTTATGTCAGCGGTTGCGATCCAGATGTAGGAGGTCGCCATCCCTATGGCATCTTGGATAAGGCGTTCGTAGATCTGCCGATCAGTGACAATTTGGGTGGGCATGGTCCGTAGAAAATGAGGGCTCGGAAATGGAAAAGCAAGGGAAGTGGCAGGAGATTGCAGGTGTCCATGGAAAAGGTGAACTAATCTGGGACCTCGCTCAAAATATAATGGCCATTTGTTCCAAGGACGGTAAGGGTTTTCGTTATGTCTAAAGAGAAGGTCGCATTTATTGGTATTGGAGTAATGGGGAAAAGCATGGCGGGCCATTTGCTTGAAGCGGGTTATCCGGTTTCCGTCTACAATCGAACGAAGTCCAAAGCGGACGATCTGGTGGCCAGAGGGGCTACTTGGGCGGATTCACCCGCAGCCGCGTCGGCGGATGCGGACATTGTTATTACGATCGTGGGCTTTCCGGCGGATGTCGAAGAGACTTATTTCGGTAGCGAAGGCATTTTTCAAACGATGCAGCCGGGAGGTCTTGTAATCGATATGACGACCTCCAGCCCGATTTTGGCAAAACGAATCGCCAGTGTCGCATCGGAGAAAGGCATCGGCGCTTTGGATGCACCCGTTTCTGGAGGAGACTTGGGTGCCAAGGAGGCCCGACTTTCCATTATGGTCGGAGGGGATGAAGCGTCGTTTGAGCGGGCGAATCCTTTGTTCGAGATCATGGGTAAAAACATCCAGCTTCAGGGGACCGCAGGCGCAGGGCAGTATACTAAGATGTGCAATCAGATTGCGATCGCGGCAGGGATGGTAGCGATTGCCGAATCACTGGCCTATGCCAAAGCTGCGGGGCTGGATCCTAAGAAAGTACTGGCGAGTATCGAAACGGGAGCGGCGGGTAGCTGGTCTTTGAGCAACTTGGCCCCCCGTGCACTGGATGGGAACTACGATCCGGGGTTCTTCGTAAAGCACTTTATCAAAGACATGGGAATCGCCATTGAGTCTGCCACCGAAATGGGATTGACGCTACCAGGATTGAATCTGGCGAAAGCGCTTTACGATCGCGTCGCCGCAGATGGGGGAGCGGACGACGGAACGCATGCTCTTTTCCGTTTCTATTTCGAGGGGAAACAGGTAGCGGGCTAAACCGCTTGAGCCGTGTTCGCCGGTCTAGGCGAAGAGCTCTTGCCAGACGGATCTCGATAGCACCATCCGAACCAGATCGTGCCGTTCCCCATCGATGGTGATATCTTCGAAGAAAACGCCTTCAAGGTAGAATCCGAATTTTCCATTCAAGCTCAAATTTCGCAGATTGATGTCGAGGGAATGGAGAAAAACCTTTTCAAAGTTTTTGATGAGGTAGGCGTAGTAGAGGAAAAGAAAGATCGCTCGCTTGCCGATTCCCTTGCCGCGTTGCTCGGAGGCGCCAACGAGTTTGCGCATCTCTAGCTTCTTAGACTGGTTGTCGACCTGATCGGCACCGATAATTCCGACGAACTTCCCGTCAGAATTGATTCGAAAATACTCACGATCATCCGATTGGAAGTATTGTTCTAAGCCTGAAGGCGTATCGGGAAAATGGGGATAAAAATAGCGTCTCGCTTCGGGAGAGTTCGTCCATTTGCCGATCTGGCCAAAGTCGTTTGTGCCCAAAGGAGTTATGCTGATACTGGAAATGCTCAATTCGCGTTTTTCGTTCCAGTCGTTGTGGATATCCTTAACGGAAAAAAGCGTGTTGTAGGTATCCACTGTTATTCGGTTTGGGTTGCTTTTTAGAGATACGTTGTCGAGCAAGTGGCCGGCGACCGTTAGGATTTCAGGCTCTTTGACGCCGTAGTTGATCAGCTCCTTGTAGAACCCTTTGGCCACCAGCTTGAGCATTTGTTCATGAGGATGACGGAGCACGTCGGAGTGGCTTTCAACATAGCGGCGTTCTGTCATGGGTCTTGTCTGAAAGGGATGGATCTTTGGTTGTATGGGGAAGCAAGTTGCCTACCTTGTGAAATCTAGTTCTATATTTGACTAAAAGCGCGTTTTATCAAGCAACCAGATGCCTTGCTTGATTGCGGGATCGAATACACCTATTGAGACGGGATTGAAATGAGAAATCAGAACCGCCAGTGTGATTCTGACAAGGAAGGGAATCAGTCACTCAGGAGTGGGATTGCTCTACCAGTCGATGCCGCTGAAACTGACCTTTACTGTGAGTAGACTATCGTATTCATGTAACCAAGATGCTTGGACATCTCGATTCGATCCCCATTTAGCGATTCTTGAATATCGTACACGCGCTAGTACCTGCAAATGAAGGTTGATGATCCCAGGTCTTTTCGGATCTCGCCATCATTGATAGAGAGAAACTGGGTCCAAAATGGAGACTGGGCGATACAAAGAAGACACGCGGCATCCAGTAGTTTCTAAAAGAGGAATATACAGGCTTCGACCCGATTAGGCTGCTTTTGGGGCAAGTCATTTGGGTAGAACGGATTGAGATGTAAA
>JAUHWE010000229.1 GCA_030424825.1 Verrucomicrobiia bacterium | reverse complement strand
CTCGGTGATTTTGCCTTCCCTAAAGAGATGGCCCACGTGTGTATGGTCTTCCGTTATTTGGGCAAATTCCCCTTCTTTCGGCAGGTAGTAAATACGGCTATCTCCCACGTGGCCAAAATGTATTGCGGTGGGAGTGACCCAACAGAGGCTTAAAGTGGCTCCCATTCCACGGCATTCCTCGTAGTAACTGCCCATCTGAATCATTTCACTATGGATTCGGCTGAAGAGTTCGGACAGGATCTGTCCGCATCCCCGGTCGAGTCCCAACGCGCCTAGGCGAAACGTCTTGGGCAGGAGCTCAGTGATCTTATCGACGGCAATTTTGCTGGCGAATTCACCCGCATTGGCACCACCCATTCCGTCACTAACGGCAAAGATAAAATCATCTCCATCCATGGGAGCCACTCCGTCTTTACCTAAGTAGCGAACCTCCCGCTCGTCAAAATTCAAGGCGAGAAAAGCGTCTTCGTTGTTTGTACGGAATCGGCCGACATCCGTTAGTCCGTTCCATCTGACTAAGATTTCATTGGATTGGCTATCGCTTTCGCTCATGGTCGGTTTTGTTTTCGGGTTGCAGGAGCCCCTCCCCTGTTTCAAGGATCACGGCGTATTCAAAATCGATTATACAAAAGCGACCGAGTCGGGGATCGTAGGTAATATTTCGGGCAAAGGGGTCACCATGCCGCACGCCATAGTCACGTTCGAGCTCCTTGTAGAGTTCAGCCGTTCTAGTCTTGCTGATGGTATCCTCAACCCGCGAGCCACAATTGGTCGTTACGAGATTGAGTTCATCGTCGTCCCATTCGAGGAGTTTCGGAACGAACGGGCACTCCTTGTTCTCAAGGTAGCGCAGCACTCGCAACTCGTTCTCGTATCTGTCGGTAGCGTCGGGACCTCGGTAAGTCTTGTGGACACGACCATCGTAGCCGATCCGAACCGAGGCCCGTTGTGTATCTTTAATCTCTCGCATGATCTATTTTGAGCGATTGGAAGAGTGAAATTGAGCGATTTTCATAAAATATCAATTAGTTCGAAAATTTGTTGAATGTCGGCGCATCTTTTGCTCCTTTCGTAGCCTGTTCCACTTTGGCAACCTGCTCCTGGAGGTCGTTAAACACATTCAGGACAATCAAACCCTCAAAAGTAACGACAACAATTATGGCTAAATACAAGCTCGAATACATATGGTTAGATGGCTACACGCCCGTTCCTAATTTACGCGGAAAGACTAAGATCGCTGCCGAAGCGCCTAAGTCTATCGACGATTGCCCGATGTGGGGATTCGACGGCAGCTCGACGCAGCAGGCGGACGGTAGTGATTCCGACTGCATGCTCAAACCCGTCAAACTCTATCCAGATGCTGGGCGCAACAACGCCTTCATCGTAATGTGTGAGGTCATGCTTCCCAATGGCGATCCACATCCGAGCAACCACCGCGCGACTATTCTCGATGATGAAGACGCTTGGTTCGGTCTTGAGCAAGAGTACTTCCTTTTTGAAGACGGACGTCCACTCGGTTGGCCTGATTCTGGATATCCCGATCCGCAAGGAGAGTACTACTGTGGCGCTGGATACAAAGCGGTAGGCAGCCTCGCCCGCGAAATTGTTGATGAGCATCTAGAATTGTGTCTCGCTGCTGGAATCAACCACGAGGGCATCAACGCCGAAGTGGCCAAAGGCCAGTGGGAGTTTCAGGTCTTCGCCAAGGGATCCAAAAACTGCGCAGACGATATTTGGGTAGCGCGTTACTTATTGGATCGACTATGCGAGAAGTACGAAGTGAGTGTAGAATATCACTGTAAGCCTTTTTCGGGAGACTGGAATGGTTCAGGCATGCACTGTAATTTCTCGACCAAGTTTTTGCGTGAAGTCGGTGGCAAGGACTACTTCCTCGCACTTATGGATGCCTTTGAGAAAAACAAAGACGAGCACATTGCCGCCTACGGTCCAGACAACCACATGCGCCTGACGGGACTCCATGAAACCCAGTCGATCGACAAATTCTCTTGGGGAATTGCCGACCGTGGGGCTTCGATCCGCGTACCGCACAGTTTTGTTGCGGGCGACAAGTACCAGGGCTACCTGGAAGACCGCCGTCCAAATTCTCAAGGCGATCCCTACCAAATCTGCTCTCGCGTTCTGAAAACGATTTCAGAAGTGCCTACCACTTAAGGTAAACGTACAGAATCATTTTATTCAACGGCGTCGCTACTAGCGGCGTCGTTTTTTTGTACGATGAGCTTATTCCGCAAAGGATTCTCCACGTAGCGCGGCGTCAAGCCTGCCATCCCGGTCGTCGGCAAAAAGACGCTCCTCGTCCCCATAGTACTCTCCAGAAATGAATATTTGCGGTACGGTTGTCTTCCCGTCGGAACGACGCTTCATTTCCCAAAAAGTCTTGAGGGGCAGTTTCCATCCGAAAATCATGGGAACCTCCTTGTAGACGTACGCGATGCCCTTTTCGTCAAGGAATCGAGTGGCCTGCTTCGTGTAGGGGCAAAACAGGCTTCCGAACAATTCAACGTCGCGTTGCTTTTCTGGAGTAAAACTACTCGTTGTATCCAGTTTCTCCATGCGAGCTTAAATCCAGACCAGCGACTTCGTCCTGCTCTTCGACTTTCAGTCCTATCGTAGATTGAATTCCCTTCAGGATGATGTAGCTGACAACCAATGTGAATACACCGACGAGCACAATGGCGTACGCTTGCACGCCGAGCTGCTTCCCGATCTCCAGTCCTTCAATCTTTCCACCAAGGGCAGGCGCTCCAAATACAGCGACCAGAAGTGTTCCGACAAAGCCACCGACACCGTGTACGCCAAAAACGTCAAGCGAGTCGTCGTACTGGAACTTGCTCTTAATTGTGGTACACATCCAATAGCAAAGTAAAGTGGAGCAAGTGCCAATGACCACAGCCCCCAAAGGACCGACGGATCCGCTAGCGGGTGTGATGGCGGCGAGTCCCGCAATTGATCCAGTTGCAGCCCCTAAAACACTGGGCTTGCCGTTCTTCACCCATTCAATAGCCATCCAGCCAAGCGTCGCGCATGAGGCAGAGATATGCGTCACTAGGATCGCCATGGCGGCATCTCCATTCGCTCCAAGCGCGCTGCCTCCGTTGAATCCGAACCAGCCTACCCAAAGCATGCCTGCTCCCGTTACGGTCATCGCCAAATTGTGAGGGAGAATCTGGCCTTTCGGGTAGTCCCTCCGTTTTCCCACCATGATACAGGCGAGCAGCGCACCTGCTCCCGCAGTGATATGCACCACCAGTCCGCCCGCGAAATCGATGACTCCCATATCGGCCAAGTAACCGCCTGAGCCACCCCAAATCATGTGACAGACCGGAAGATAGACTAAAACTCCCCACAGGCCGCAAAACCATAGCATGGCGGAGAATTTCATTCGCTCCGCGAACGCCCCCACCATCAGGGCTGGGGTGATCACGAAGAAGGTCATTTGAAACATCGCGAAAAGCGGTTCCGGAATAGTGCCCCATTCGGAATCCGCTTTCACGCCACTTAGGAGAAATTTGTCGAAACCTCCGACAAACGCGTTCCATCCGACCTTCCCCTCTTCCATTCCGCTGGTGGAAAACGCCATGCTGTAACCAGCCACTAACCAGATCACGCTCATGAGAGCGGTCAGCGCAAAACAGTGCATCAAGACGGAAAGCACATTCCGTCCTCGGACCAAGCCGGCATAAAAAAGGGCCAATCCAGGAATCGTCATGAAAAGTACCAATGCGCTGGACGTCAGGATCCAGGCGGTGTCCCCCGTATCTATCGAACTAAGGCCTTGGCCCGAGGCGAGTGAAGGGGAAAGTATAGGCATCAAGAGCGCGCCAAGCAGGAGGTATCGACGGGAGGAGAACATTGTGGGAGGGTTTGAATGGCTTCCGAAAGTCCGGAAAGGGTGACGTTTAGGGTATGATTTAATCATTCTAAACTCGAACGAGAACTCAATGGAAAAGCGTGGCTTCGAGGAGGTTGCATATCCCAAGGCAAGGTCAAGGACTGGCATCCTTGACCGTAAGTCGAGTTCAAGCTCTGGCCGCGTCTGCCATTTCCTGAGCCTTCAACGATATTTCGGTCGCTTTGAAAGCGTGCTCTTGGGTCATCGCGTTCTCGGTGCGATTAACCATGTCAAGAATCAGGTCGCCAAAAAACGGGAAATGCTGCGGTCCATCAAAACGGATTTCTTTCTCTTCCTCGTTGTTGACGAATAGTACGGAAGGCCCGTTTTCCGGACGTCCGATATCCAGATACTTTCTGGCTTCGATATAGCCTTCCGTACCGAGAACAAACAACCGGCCATCGCCCCAGGACCGTGCGGCGTCTGGAGTGAACCAGTCGATACGGCAATAGCAGGATGCCCCCGTATTCATGGTCATCGATGTCTCACCGAAATCCTCAAGGCCTGGCTTGACCGGATTGCTGAAATTTTCCACCCGGGAAAAGTTCAAGGTCGCATCCGTAGCCCCGGTGAAGTGCAGGAACTGCTCAAACTGATGACTGCCGATATCGGTCAGGATTCCACCGTAGAACTTCTTTTCGAAAAACCAGTCCGGCCGGTTTTCCTTACTCAACCGATGGGGAGCCATTACCAGCACCTGCAAAATGTCTCCAATGGCTCCAGAGCGAGCGAGTTCTCCTGCATAGTAGGTCGGTGCGTTGTGCAGTCTCTCGCTGTAGTAAACCATGTACTTTCGCCCGGTCTCTTTCACCTTCTTGCGCGCCAACCCAAGCTGCTCCAAGGTCGTAAATGGGCTCTTGTCGGTGAAGTAGTCCTTACCGGCATCCATGACCTTAAGCCCTAGCTCGCATCGTTGGCTCGGGATGGCTGCCGCCGCTACGCACCGAATCTCTGGGTCGTCGAGGATCACCTCCAGGCTTTCCGCCACTTGGGCGTGAGGAAATTTCGCCTGAAATGATTTCGCCTTATTGGCATCTGGATCGAAAACGTACTTCAGTTGAGCTCCTGCGCTCTCCAATGCGGTGGTCATTCCGTCAATGTGGGCATGATCGAGGGCGGTGGCAGCGAACATGAAAGCGCCTGGCTCAACCACCGGTTTGCTGAGCCCGCCAGGATTGTAAGTCATGCCATCAGATGCAGTTGTCATAGTTCAAAGGGGTTAAGTTTTGGTTTCCGCTGATCAAATAAAACAAGGAAAGAAAGGGATCAGAGCCCGCTCCCCATTTCAATGGCATTTTATATACATTTTGCCGGATACAGAAAAATGGCGGTTTCCCGGCTTTTTCCAAGCAAGGATTCAGGAGGCTTTGTTAGAAATATCTAAGCCCCCTGCCGAAGGGTTCAATCGTCTCAGCCGGGCAATCCTTAGGGAATAGTATAAGGCATCTAGTTGGATAGGCAGTATTCTTCATTATCCCTTAGGAATAAGGAGATAAATCGTCTATTTAAGTCAGAAAAAGTGACTGGCTACTATCAATTTTAGGCTAAAACAGGGTATAATAGTGGCGATAAAAATAGAAAAGGAAGTGCATCAGCTAAAAGCGTATTCGTAGAATTGCTACTAGGATATCCACGGCGTGGTTTGTACCGCTATGAATTCGAATTCTTCACAAGAAAATCCAGAAAAACCAGGGGCTAAATTGACTCTTGGCTCTTCGAGCAAAGGTCAATTGCTGAGTCATGAGCCATCCGGGAACTCATCGGCAATTGGTCAATCCTTGGCCGTGCTTTCCTGTGAACTCAAATCGATAGAGGAACTCCCAACGGAAGTCGCGACTTTAGGAGAAGACCTTGTAAGGCACAATGCGGTACACCTTCAATATGTAGACTTGGGCATTTTGGAGAAAGCCTCTTGTCCCCATGCGATCAAAAAATGGGCCTTCGAACGCATGCAGGAGATCAAATTGCCTTACGAAATGAAAAATCGTCTTAAGCCTTCCCAGATAGAGGAGAACGCAGACGAAAAGGCGACGCTTAAGCTCTTGGATCTCGCGGAGGATTTTCTTCAGATCGCAAGTTTTTGTCGGGATCTTGAAGCGATGCAAATAGAGATGTCTCCCCATGCAGGCGGGATGGAGTTCATATTCGAGTTCCTTGGCAAAGCGGACCGTATCGAACTGAGAACGATCGAGGACAAAGCGCTCGACTTGTTTTTCAAGAAGTATTCAAAAGAAAACAGCATGCGCCTTCGGGCTAACGTTTCCGATGAATTCGTAGAGATGCAAGTAGTTGTTTTTAAAAAACAATTACGATTGGGAATGAGTCCCGTAGAATGACTCCTTGCGGTGCTAGCGTCGCTGACGGTTAACGTACCTAGAAACGGGAACCTTTGAATGGAGAACTTCACGCCAGACTGCGTGCATGACCCATATTCCGAACAAGCAAGGAAGAACTGAAATGATACTGCTGGTAAAGAAACTGCTTCGAATGGACTCTAGAAATGTCGGAATGAGCATAAAAGCAGCGAACCGGTAACACCACATTTGCTTGCCCGTCAGCCGTTCTCTCGATCCTGGTAGACTGACCGAATCCAAATCCGGTTTCAAACGTCGGGCGACATGTCCAAAGTAGCGACCGTAAAAATAGGCGTAGGCGACCCAAAGCGCTCCCCAGAGCCATCCACCTGCCAGTCCTGTCGTTTCTTGATCCACTCGTATCGTTTGATTTCTCCATGCGACAGGGACCGAGCCCCTCTCGAATGCGTCTAAGTATTAATCGACTAGATCGTTTAGTACCTGAGAAAATGGGATGGTTCCGAGATAGAGGAGATCCTCTGGGCACAATTTACTGGATTCTTTCTGTGGGGCTGGCAATTTGGACGGGAAATGCAGACTACAAACGACGAGGTCCTAGATATTTTTCGCTCTACCGGCGCCCTCCTGCAAGGGCACTTCATTTTACGCTCCGGACTGCGGAGCGAACACTTTTTTCAATGCGCCCAAGTGTGCCAGCATATGGCCGAAGTTACCCGGCTTATCGAGTTACTTAAACCCAAGCTGGAAGGACTGGCGTTCAAGACCGTGCTGGCGCCGGCGATGGGCGGGCTCGTGGTAGGGCAGGAAGTCGCTAGGCAGTTCAATGCCCGGTACATTTTCGTGGAAAAGGAGGATGACCGCCTCGTCCTCAGACGAGGATTCAAGATTAGTCCTGACGAGCCCATCCTAATCGTCGAAGACGTAATCACGCGGGGAGGAAGAGCTCAGGAAGCCGTCGATATCGTGAGAGAGAATGGTGGGAAAGTGGCGGGAATCGCGGTGCTTGTAGATCGCAGCCAAGGGAA
>JAUHWE010000228.1 GCA_030424825.1 Verrucomicrobiia bacterium | reverse complement strand
AATCGCGTTCTCTCCCCATCTGAAAGCTCGCTCTTCTCTGGTGGCGGCATTTCCTCTAGGGTCACAAAATCGAGACTGTCCTCCCATAGGAACGCGCTGTCCACGGAAGGACTACCACCTAGGTGGCTCAGGCTAAAATCGCCTTTCAGCTTTTCGTCATTGTGGCATTTTCCGCAATGCATCTCCATCAGCTCCAAGTCGGCAAAGGCAGATTGGCCAGAGCCTAAGATGGCGAAGAGGAGCCCTAAGATTGAAATACGATTCCAGACTTTCACTACAGGCTGCGCATTAGGTCCTACCGCTCTCAAATCTTTTTGTAGGAGCTTCGTTTGCGGATACCGCGTTGCAAGATCTTCAATTACTTCTGCGGTCTCCGCAAGCGAAGCCCCTACAGATACCCCGCTACTCGAATCAAAAACTCGCTTATGCATGACCGAATTCAAAGGTTCCTGAGCTCGTATTAAAGGTGTCACGCTCGATCCCAAAACGTTGCTGCAGGGTTGCGTATAAATTGCATAGAGGCATATTTACGCCGGCTTTGTTACGTGTATCCACGTGGCCCATATGATTAAATCCACCTCCCGCGACCAAAATAGGCAGGTTCCGATTTGAGTGAGTACCCCCATAACCCATACCACTGCCAAACAACACCACTGTGTTGTCCAGCATCGTGCCTTCAGAATTAGGCTCCTTAATCGCATCAAGCTTTTTCAGGCACCGCGACAACTGGGCGATCTGGAAGGACTCAATCGCCACCAGTTCCGCGATCACATCCGCTTTTTTACCGTTGTGAGTACATGCATGATAGCCGCGAGTCACTCCATCCACATCGGTGTAGCTGAGTTCATTGGGAAATCCAATTGTGGCGACTCGAGTGAGGTCCGTCTGGAAAGCGTATCCAATCATGTCGAAAATCGCATTGTACCGATTCTCCACCGTTACCTCGAAGGACTTGAAGTGCTCCGAGATATCGTAGGTCGGTTTGTCCCGGTCGATCCAGTTCTTGCGATCGGAGAAACTGCCTTCCAGCTCCCGGACAGACGTCTCGTATTGATCCAATCGTTCGCGGTCCGCCTGACTCCCATTTCGCTTTAGGCTCGAAAGCTGATCTCCCACTGTATCCAGAATACTGCCATTGCGCTCAATCAATTCGCGGCGCGTCTTTTTCTCATTCGCCGACAGGTTGAGAAACAAATGATCAAAGAGTTTCTGCGGATCGGTGTAAGGCTTTATTTCAACCCCATTGGAGTTCCAACTCATACGGATACCCCGCTCGAGAGCCGCATGGATTGAGCTAAACCGAGTACTGCTCCCGGTGCGTCTCGCAATAAGCTGGTCTATGGAAATATTCTTTTCCGGATAGGCGAGGCTGTTCTGGGGCAAGATGCCGTTGAGGAAGGAAATTTCACGCCCATGTCCGCTAACCATCCCATGGTCGGTGTGGGAAAGGATCGTGATCCGGTCCTTGAGCCAGTTTAGCGACCGAAGCGTCGGCGACAAAGGAGCATTTTTGCCAAACTCAGTGGGGAAAAAATGCTCCGGGTGCATACCCAGCGGGTTCCCGACAACCAGAAACCGGGTCGGCGCTTGTCCTGTTTTCTCCAATGCCAAAGATTCTAACAGAGGAAGCGACAAAACACCTCCGATTCCTTTCACAAAGTTGCGTCGATTCAAATTCATAATTAGGGGTCTGCCGGGCCGTTGAAGTTGATACGAGAGAGCCGATTGGGAGCCTCGAGCCTTCTCCGTTATAATCCATACGCGGCAATTTACAGAAAAAGTTACACGAATGGCCTCGCTCTGTCTATCCTTACCTGAATCGCTGAAAATTGGACCGACTCAAGAGCGTCTCAACCAAACCGCTTTGGCCGACTCATTGATCAAGAGTCTAGACTAACATCGGCAGGAGAAAGGTCGCCATGCTCAGGACCAAAAAGAAACCGCACATGTCGGTCACCGTGGTCAGAATTGGACCGGATGCCAGCGCCGGATCCATGTTGAATCGCTTGAGGACTAGGGGGATCAGCCCACCCAAACAGACTGCGACAACCGTATTCACCATCAACGCGCCTCCCACAACCAAACCCAACCAGGGATTTCCTTTCCAAAGAATGGCAACGCCTGAGATCAGTATTCCCAGCGCCAGACCGTTCACCAATCCCAGCGCCATTTCCTTGAAAAGCACCCGAATCAGCTCGGTAGGACGCACCAACCCAAGGGTCAATTCCCGAATACTTACAGCCACCGCCTGACTGCCGCTGCATCCACTCATATCAGATATAATAGGCAAAAAAACCGCTAGAGCGATCACCTGAGCGAGCGTGTCTTGATAAAGGGCGATTACACTGGCAGCAATCACATTGAGGAGAATATTGATGCTCAACCACGAAAGCCGCCGGCGCGAACGGAGATGGAGGGGCATAGAACGAAGTTCTTCTTTACCGCCGAGACCACTTACCTTCAAGAAGTCCTCTGCAACCGCTTCCGCTGTAGCCGCACGAACGGATTTGCGCAGGGCAATTCCCAGCAACCTGCCCACTTCATCGACCACAGGCATCCCGATGTACTGCTTTTGCGAAAACTGCTTCGCCAGCTCTTCTTGGGTAACGGAGTGGAGTACCGACACGGGGTTGGGTATCATGATCTGGGCCACCTTGGTATTGTAAGACGAAAGAAGCAGATCTCGTAATCGCAGCACGCCCACCAGCTTTTTGGATTCATCGACCAAATACGCATACTGGACATCGAAGTCCGAATAGGTTTCCGCATTCAAACGCAGATCCTCAACAATATCGCCCACCGTCGAGTTATGCGAATAGGCAAGATACTCCGTCTTCATGAGTCCACCAGCAGTGTCCTCGTCAAACGTCAAAAGCACTCTGGCATCCGCCGCCTCTTCCGGCTCCATTCTCTGGAGAATCGCCTCCGCCTCGCTCGATTCCAATTCGCCCAGAAAGTCCGCAGCCGTATCGCTATCGAGCTCCCCAAGAATACTCGCGGCGGTTCCCGGGTCGATCCCATCGAGAATATCGATGGCCTGGGCTTCCACCATGCCCTTGATCAGAGCGGCGGCCGATTCCGGCGGGAGCAGACATACTAGCTTTTCTCGATCGGACTCCGAAAGCCGGTCGACTAAGAGCGAGCTTTCCTCTGGCAAAATGCCATCCAGAAGGGATTCCGCACCAGCGGCATCTTCCGTTTCCAGGCTCGATTCCAGTCGTTGCAAATTTTCGTCGTAAGTTTCCATAAGGACTAAAGGTAACTATCCTAGAGATTCTTCCCTATTGCGAGACAAGATCGAAAACGTTATCTCCTTACCGATCCCGAACGAAGCGCCCCTTTCCATGGGGTTTCCACGTAATTTATTTAGCACCGTATTTATCAAAAGAAGGCTCGCTCCTGGATAGGTTGTCCACAATGATACTCAAAATTATTTTGGACATAAAAACAATTTCCACCAATTCCATTACCCATTAAAATCCCAATGTATTTATTGATGGATACAGCAACAATTCCATTAGTAGATCTGGTGCCCAATGAATGGCTTTCCTGAAATTATTCCGGCATCCGACCCGCCCGCTTATCGCTGTCCTCCATTTTCCTTCCAAACCCAATGGTCACCAAGAGCGCACGCAAATTAATCGAGTTTCTTGACAAGCACCGCGAAGAGATTTCGCCGCTGCTGATCATGACCCACGACTATCCGGACCCCGACGCTATCGCGAGCGCGCTCGGTTTGAAGCATCTGGCAAAAAAGGCCTTCAACATTCGTTCGAAAATCGTCTACCAAGGAACCATCGGCCGTATGGAAAACCGGACCATGGTCGAAATCCTGAAGCTCCCCATTCAAAAGCTGAAGTCGGAGGACCTAGAATCCCATGAACACATCGCTCTCGTCGATACCCAGCCCGCTTTCGAAAACAATTCCTTTCCCGGAGACCGGAAGGCGACTCTCATTATCGATCAGCACCATTCCGAGATCAAGCCCGTCGCCGAATGCGTGGTGATCGATACCGATTGCGGGGCTACCGCGGTGATCGTCGCGCAAGCGCTCCTTCAGTTAAAACTGGATATCCCCACCACCCTCGCGACCGCGCTCGCCTACGGCATCATTTCTGATACCATGAACCTGTATCGAGCCAATCGGCCCGAGATCATCCAGACCTATCTGAAGGTGATCCCCCACTGCGACATGAAAGCGCTGGCCCATATTCAAAACCCAGTAAGGTCGCGACGCTTCTTCATCACGCTTAGAGCAGGTCTTCAAAACGCGATCGCGAACAAAGGGCTTATCACCGCCCACCTCGGCGAGGTTGAGAACCCAGATCTCGTTTCCCAAGTCGCTGATTTTCTGTTAACCTACCGGCAGATGCGAAAGTCACTTTGCACGGGGCGATTCAACGGCAGGCTGCATGTTTCGCTCCGGCTGGACCGTACGACCACAAACGCAGGAAATATTTTGCGCGACATCTTTGACAACCGAAGCGATGCGGGCGGGCACAGTGTGATCGCGGGTGGGAGTTTTGAAGTGGGACAAAACGCTTCACCCGAAGACTGGGAGAACGCCGAAGAAACCCTGATAAAGCGCCTCTATAAACGGCTCCGGATTCCGGCAAAAGAAGTGACCTACTATCCGTTCAGAAAATCCGTATCCAAATCTTAGAATATCATGCTACAAAGTCTTCTCTATCCATTCAAAGAAATTGGATTTTCTGGATTTCTCGACATCCTGTTCATGACCCTGCTGATCTATACCTTGCTGGTATGGTCCAAACGCACCCGTGCAGCGTTTGCGCTGACTGGCATCCTCATAGTGGCCGGCGTCTACCTCCTAGCGCGACAGTTCAACCTGAACCTGACAGCCGCGATTTTTGAGCAGTTTTTTGCGGTTATCTTGATCGCGCTCGTGGTCATTTTTCAGGAAGAGCTGCGATATTTCTTTGAGCGCATTGCCGTGTGGAGCTTCAACCGGAGACTCCTAGGCAAAGAGATCGTTCGCCTGTCTCGCGAAGAGGTAGAGATTCTTGTCCGAACCCTTACCGATCTGGCGCGGGACCGGATCGGAGCCCTCGTCGCCATCCGCGGCAACGACATGATGGTTCGCCATCTGGAGGGGGGACAGGAATGCAACGGGAAGCTAAGCGAAGCCCTGCTAAAAAGCATCTTTGACGCTCATTCCATCGGGCATGACGGAGCGGTCGTCGTGAAAGAGAATCGCATTTCCCAATTCTCGGTCCAACTGCCCCTCTCCAAGAACATGAAGAAACTTGGCAACCGCGGCACACGGCACGCGGCCGCCCTCGGGTTGTCTGAACTATGCGATGCGCTTTGTATTGTAGTATCAGAAGAACGGGGAACCATTTCCGTCGCCCAAAACGGGGAGCTCACTGAAGTTCGCGAGCCCGAACGTCTCGCAAAGATTCTGGAAGGCTTCTATCGGGACATGGATCCGAAGAACGACACCAAAGAATGGGAGCACCACTTCCAGAAAAACTGGCGGGACAAACTAATCGCCCTATCGCTTTCAGTCGCCCTTTGGTTCGTTCTCGTCAACGGGTCGAAAACCGCATACCGTACGCTGTCCATTCCAGTTGAATACAGCGAACTGCCCGCAGGACTGGAAGTCGACGCAGTGCTCCCAGGGACCGTCGATGTCACGTTCCGTGGTGTTCGGCGATCCTTCTATTTCATCCGGCAAAACCAAATCGAAATCAGCGTGCCTTTGAAACCTGAGAAAGGCTCCCAAAGAGTGCGGCTAGGACTGGGTCAAATGTCGTTTCCCAAAAACCTCGTTCTCGAAACCATAGAACCCAACTTGGTCGAGATCATCGTTGGCGAAGCGGAAAAGGCTCCCCCAAAGCCCAAAAACTAGTGCAGGTTCAACTAACCTGTGGCATGTCTAGGTAGAAGTGGATACAAAACACGGGTAACCAGCAGGTCCCACAAGCGCTTTTGTTGGGAGTCTCTGGTATCGTGGGAAGGGCTCGACGTCCCGGCGACCCTAGGCATGGATCCCACCTCCCAGACCATCTCTCAATCCTCAATTCGACATCCGCGGCAACAAGCGATGGCAACTCAATACTCAACTTATGCGGCATAGCGCGAGCGCTAGCCCTACGCCAAACGTGACGAACGAATGCGGCCCCCAGAACCGCAAAGGGTAAACTAAGCAGATATTTTCTCATTCAATTTCTATAAGCGAGTGCCCAATAAGTCGTATTCAGCCCCATATTCATCGGCGACCCGCCCTACAGTTTCAATCAATTAAAGAAATACGACTTATTGGACAGCCTCTCAGAGAATGTCTATTCATTCTGGATGCACAGAACAATGCTCTTTCTCAACATCCCTATAATGTGAATACAAAAAAAATTCTTCCGCGTTTAAACAGTGCCCAGCCTAGTCCGTACCCTAATCCCTTGCACTTCCCCACCAGCGAGCATTTTTGCCCGAGGGTTCCCAGTCTGGATCGAGGAATTCAGCGTGCTGCCGTTCCAACGCTTCCATTTTCTTCGTTCGAGTGGTCTCGATCTTCTGATCAAACCGCTCCTGACTGTAGCGAGGATCGCGAGCGGGAAATCTGGCTCCCGTATCCGCTAACCAGTGATTGAGCCGTTTTCGCATTTCGCTGACTTTTTCTGGATACGCGGCGGCAACATCATGAAGTTCGCCAACATCTTCTCTGAGGTTATAAAGCTCCACTCGACCATCTTCATGATAGTAGATTAGCTTCCATTCTTTCGAGCGAATGATCGATGACGGCTCCCCTCCCTGGTTTCCGTAATGCGGATAATGCCAATAGAGATCCCGTTCGGGAAGGCTCTTTCCGCTCAACACCGGAACCAAACTCACCCCATCCACATGCTGCTCAGGCATGAGTGGTAAACCGGCTAACTCCAGCATGGTGGGATAAAAGTCCATCCCAATAGCAAGCGTATCGGAGGAGGCGCCCGGCTTTGTCATACCCGGAACATGAATAATATACGGTTCGCGAATACCCCCTTCCCATTGACGTCCTTTACCGCCACGAAACGGCAGATTGCTCGTTGAGAATGCGTCGCCGGAGGAAACGCCCCCGTTGTCAGAAGTAAAGCAGACGATGGTGTTGTCCATCAGGTCATGTTTGTCGAGTTCCTGAAGAACCAATCCGACTGCGTCATCCATCGCTTCAATCATGCCTGCATAAATCGGGCAATCCTGCACTTGTCGTACGCCAAGACGTCGATCGAAGATGAAACGTTTTTCAGCCAAGCCCGCCGC
>JAUHWE010000227.1 GCA_030424825.1 Verrucomicrobiia bacterium | reverse complement strand
CTAGTCTCCCTCATCTTTTTTGGCAATGCGGTGGGCTATCTGCTGAACTATTTCGTTACGAGCTACCGGTTTAGGCGAATGCGAGTTGTGACGCCTATTGATTCGGTGAGGGCTCGTTTTGGCGCGTTTAACGAGCAGATCTTCACTTGGACACAGGTCCCGTCTCGTGTGCTTTACGCAGGAATTTGGCTCAATGGCCTGGCCATCGTGGTTTCAAGCGTCTTTCAAATCGATCCGCTGGTCACGGTCTGGGTGGTGGGACTTGCGGTGGTGGTGATGTCGGTCGCCGGGGGCGCTTGGGCGGTCATTGCCTCTGACTTTATCCAGGTTTTACTTTTGATGTGCATTTCGATCGTGGTGTGTGTCCTAGCTCTGGCTCATCCCGCGATTGGCGGATTCAGTGGATTAATGGACAAGGTGCCCGCTCACCACTTCAATTTCAGCCTAAGCGAAGATGCCAAGTTTGTCTCAATCTGGATTTTCACGGCCTTCGTTGTCCAGGCATTCAAGATCAACAACATGTTCGACTCGTATCGCTACTTGTGTGTCAAGGATGACAAGCAAGCGAAAAAGGCGAGTATGATGGCTTGCTTGCTGATGTTCGCGGGTCCTCTGATTTGGTTTATTCCACCCATGGCCGCTCGTGTGATCCAGCCGGATATGGCGTCGGTTTTTCCGAATCTCGCTAACCCGTCCGAGGGAGCGTTTCTGTTTATGGGCATGGAGGTGATGCCAGTTGGTATGATTGGACTTTTGGTCTGTAGTTTGTTTGCCGCGACAATGTCTTCGATGGATAGCGGTCTGAATGTGAATGCTGGGATATTCGTGAGCAATTTCTACAAGCCGATTCTACGCAAGAATGCGAGTGACAAAGAACTGCTGTTGGTAGGAAAGGTCATGTCGGGCGTATTCGGTGTCATGATAATCGGGGCAGGGCTTTTGTGGTTGAAGCTCAAGGATTGGGATCTCTTTGAGATCATGGTTCTCTTCGGCTCCATGATCGGGATTCCTATTGCGATGCCGCTAGTATGGGGGCTCTTCATCAAGAATGCGCCCAAATGGGCCGCGTGGAGCACGGTACTCGTGGGCGTGTCTTTCTCGGTTCTTTCAATCCAGGTGGAGAATTACGGCTGGTTTGGGGTGGGGAATCTCGCTGGCCGGGAGAAGTCTGACTTTCTGTATTTCTTTTCCGGCCTTGGGAACGTGCTGGTCTGTACTTTATGGTTTTTCCTTACCGTATTCATTGCCAAGAAATATGGATACAAACCCGATGCTGAGGTGGAAACGTTTTTTGAGAACCAGAAACGTCCGGTAGATACCAAGGCGGAGGGAGGAAAGGACTCTGACAGTAGTCAGTCGACGGCGATGGGTGTCCTCTGTTTCATCTACGGCGGGTTCATTGCCTTGCTGGGAGTCCTGATCCCGAACGGCCTTAGCGGCCGCATCAGCTTCCTGTTCTGCGGCTTGGTGATCGGAGGAATTGGCTACGCTCTCTACCGCAACGGTAAAAAGAAACCCAAACCGCCGATCGAAGCTCAGCAGTAGCTTTTCGCTATAAGTTCCTTGAGACGTTCGGTATCCGTAGCGGATGTCTTGGCAACAAATCCTGCGGCGTGGGCAAAATGTACATCGGGCTCGTCCTTGATCCGAGTAAAGTCCATTTTGGGATGGTCATTGTATCGAGAAAGTCCGTACCCGTCGCCGCGGCGATCGGGATAGATCATGGCGTGTGCGGTTTGGCCGAGACCCTGTTCCTCGATGTAGCGTGGCAGTCCCATAGAAGGCTCCTGAGGGAGCGGATCGGTACGTGGCAAGAAAATGGCTTGTAGGGAAGCAGTGCCGCTTTCGATGCTCCAGGTATCCGAATGAGAGGCGATAAAGTCGAGGCGCTCTCGGAGGGATTTCAAATAGTCCACCAGATCGTCGCCGATCATCTTCATGACTTCCCACAAAGGTTGACCAGGGGAATGGCGATTATCGGCGGCGAAGCGACGAAGCAAAGTGATGTCGATGGGTGAGCTGAGCTTTCCGATAATATCCCGTTCGACGCCCAGCCAACGCGCGGTCCCGTTGGCGCCGCGGCAATCGAACCATTCGGCGGGCTCCAGCCAGTCGCAAAAGGCCCTGGCGTCGTCGTAAAGTTCGAGGTGTTTGAGAACGAGGGAAAGCGAGCAGGTGGGAACCGCATCGCGGGGAAATTGGTGGTGGTCGAAATTTAAATTTGTGGGATCGTGTGAATCACCAACATCAACGACGCAGACGGTGGGATCTTCGAGGTCGGCCTTCTCGGGCTCTCGGCGTTGAATCTCAACCGGGTTTTGAGATATGAGAACGCAACAGGCGAGGAATTCGTCTTTGTGGGCACTACCAGGATGGGTGAGGATGGAATCGATCATATTCTTGGAAAAGACGGGAAGGTAGGGATCGGTCCAGCGAGGGCAACTGTCGTCGCATTCACGATTCAATCACCGTCGTCAAGCCCGTGCCTCAACTCGACCGGAAACTCGAAACGACGATTCCGTTAGGCGCCCTTTGAGCGGGGCGGAGCGCTTTGGTAGCCCAACCAGCTATTGGTAGTTCGCGTAGAAGGCGTGGGAACCGATCGTGGTCGTTCGGGACATCGATCGAACCCATGAAGGGCGAAGGTCCTTGCGGGCGTAGTGGTCAGCGCCGTTGGTGACATCCCGCCAGTCGCGCGTGTAGAGCTCGTCGACGATCTGCAGGGCGGAGCGCCATAGGCGGTCGCGAGAGGCTTTCTGGACATGGCTGGCAAATCCGTTGGACCCGGTGCGACCGGTCGTGGCGGCATTGAGGGCGCTGAAGGCGTAGGGCTTTTTAACCACGCGCATGACTTTAGCGTGATTGCCGTCTGCCCGATTTAGGATGACGGAGGCGACACCCCTCATCCCCAATTCGCCCTGATCGGCCGCTTCCAGAACGAGACAGGCGGCGACAATTTGCTTTTCCCATGCGCAAGGCTGATAGGAGTTGGCGTTCGCGAGGCCTGGGCCTGCGATGAATAGAGCTATGATTGTTAGAAAGGCGTTTGCTTTCATAATTCGATAAGTGGTTCGGTTGGATCCGAGATTTTGCAGGTTGAGGTTCTGCGCTGGATTTCGGTGGTCGACAAGTTTCAAAAAGGGCTCGTTGCCATGCTTTTTGAGGCAGGGTATCACTTAGGCGCCGCACGGGGAGAATGCGCACCAAGGGATAAGGATTGAGCGCTGGTACCGGTTGGTGCTGGCAAGATTAGGGAGTGACAAATGAGATGACTGTTGTTCAATGCCCACGATTCAGTCCGGTAACATGCCAAGAAGTAATCCCTTAACAGGAACCCAAACACCTGTAAAAGAAACGCCTTATTCGAATGGAGAATGGAGGGTGGTTGAGTGTCTCGAGACCGGTATGGTGTTCTTGGAGAACCCGCCAGAGTATTCGCAACTGGTCGAGGAGTTCGCTTGGGAGAAAACCTTTGAAGAGGAAAAGAAGCGCCGCCGCAAAGAGGAGCCGCTGGTCGCCTTCGCGAGCAAATTGAGCAAGTCGGCGCGTCGGAAGGTGCAGAAAAGAGAACGCATCGAGCGGGTCGCCTATCGCATTCTCAGCCGGATTTCCGAAGAAATGGGAGTTCGGGATGCAATCACCATGATTGATGTGGGGTGTGGAACCGGGGAGAAGCTTTGTCGCATCAGCAGCTATTTCCAGGAGCGGAGGGGCGTTTCCGTGAGTCCGGTCGGGATCGAGATCTCTGCCCAGCTAGCCAAGGAAACGGATGAACGATTGTCGCACTTGGGAGGTCGCTGCATTCACTCCTCGGCTCTCAACGGGTTGAATTTGCTGGAAGACGACAGCGCGGATCTCGTGGTTTTTTGTTCTTACTTGGAGCATGAAGTGGAGCCGCTCGAAGTGTTGCGAGCAGTTTCCAGCAAGTTGAGGAAAGGGGGGTATGCCATCATAAAGGTGCCGAATTACGGCTGCTGGAACCGGTTCATCCGGCAAAAGAGTTGGTGCGGCTTTCGCTATCCCGACCATGTGAACTATTTCACTCCTCGTACCTTGACGCGCATGATCGAGACTTCCGGGCTTAAGTTGTGGAAGATGAACTTCTACGATCGTTTGCCGACGAACGACAACGTTTGGGCGATAGCGAGGCGCTAGGAGGAAGGTCGTGGCGCGGGTTTTATTTTGAGAGTACCCGAGGATTTTCCCCATCGTCTAAAATCGTTCGAAAAGTGCGCTTTCGATTTGCCTCAGATTCTTAAATCGCAATCCTCACGGGTCCTTATAGTTTTCAACGAATTAACCACTATAATATTATGGCAATTGCAACTGGATCCAAAGCTCCGGATTTCACTTTAAAGACGAAGAATGACGACGGTCTAGCCGATGTCACTCTAAGCGATAACTTCGGAAAATCCTCGACTGTGCTACTGTTTTTCCCCCTCGCGTTTACGGGAGTCTGTCAGGACGAGTTGTGCTCGATCCGCGATTCTCTGGGCGACTACGAAGGCCTCAATGCCCAAGTCTACGGGATCAGCGTCGACAGCCCCTTCTCCCAGGAAGCTTTCGCGAATGCGAACGGTGGGTTCAAGTTTCCGCTTTTAAGCGACTTCAACAAAGAGGTTAGCACGGCTTACGATGTGTTGTTTGAGGACTTGATTGGTCTCAAAGGCGTCTCCAAGCGTTCCGCGTTCGTTATCGATAAGGAGGGAACGGTTGTTTACAGCGAGTCGAGTGACGATCCCAAGCAGCTGCCGGATTTCGACGCGATCAAGGCGGCGCTTGCCTAAAAATTCAATTTGTTCGCAGGACGATCCCGGATTAGGGTCGTCCTGTTTTGTAATAGCCTATTAGCTTAATCCACGATCGGGAAGTACATTGGCCCGACCCATTCCATAAACCAATTAAAATGAGCGATCTACCAAATCCGCTAAATTCACTTAAAACATTCCGCTCCGGAGCTGCTGGAGAGTCTTACTACTATTCGTTGCCTTCGCTAGAAGAGAGCGGTGTCGGGCCTATTTCGAGATTGCCGATCTCTATCAGAATCGTGCTCGAGTCGGTCCTTCGCAATTGTGACGGAAAGCGCGTGACCGAAGAGGATGTTAAAATGCTGGCGAACTGGAATGCCGCCTCGCCTGCTCAGGAGGAGATCCCATTTGTTGTCTCGAGAATCGTGTTACAGGATTTTACCGGAGTGCCGCTTTTAGTCGATCTGGCTGCCATGCGCTCGGCGGTGGATTCGCTGGGAAAAGACGCCTCGATGATCGAGCCGCTGGTTCCCGTTGACCTTGTCGTGGATCACTCGGTACAAGTTGACAAGGCAGGGACGGCCGAGGCCTTCAAGCAAAACATGGCGATCGAGTTCGAGCGGAATATGGAACGCTACGAATTTCTGAAATGGGGCCAGCAGGCATTTGACACGTTCCAGGTAGTTCCTCCGGGAATCGGGATCGTGCACCAGGTCAATCTCGAGTATTTGGCTAAAGTCGTCCATAACCGTAAAGTAGGTGACGGAGCTGTTTACTATCCCGATACTTTGGTGGGGACGGATTCGCATACCACCATGATTAACGGGCTAGGCATCGTCGGCTGGGGTGTTGGTGGCATCGAAGCCGAAGCGGGAATGCTGGGACAACCGGTTTATTTCCTGACTCCAGAAGTGGTCGGCGTCGAGCTAAAGGGCGCTCTCAAGGAAGGGGTGACGGCGACTGACCTGACGTTGACAATCACGGAACGGCTCCGAGCGCTTGGCGTGGTGGGCAAGTTTGTTGAATATTTTGGCGAAGGCGCTCGCAACCTTTCACTAGCGGATCGGGCTACGATCGCGAACATGGCCCCGGAGTATGGAGCCACAATGGGATTTTTCCCGGTTGACGAAAAGTCGCTCGATTATCTCCGGGAGACCGGTCGAAGTGACGCGCAGATCGAGGTAATCAAATCCTACTGCGAGGCGCAGGGGATTTTTGGAATTCCAGAAGCGGGGACTATCGATTACACGAAGAGCATTTCCGTCGACTTGAGTGAGATTGAGCCCAGTGTCGCCGGACCGAAAAACCCGAAAGAGCGTATCTCAGTTTCGGCGCTTAAGAAAACGTTCAACGACCTTTTCACCAAGCCGGTTCCAGAGGGCGGTTTTGGCTTGCCCGAGGAAAAGCGGGCGGCCCAGGTTTCTCTGAATGGTTCGGGTTCGATTGGGCATGGCTCGGTCTTGATCGCGGCCATCACGTCCTGCACGAATACATCGAATCCTGGCGTGATGCTGGCTGCGGGTTTGCTCGCCAAGAAAGCGGTCGAGCGGGGATTGACGGTCGCCCCTTACGTGAAAACGAGTTTGGGTCCTGGATCGCGAGTTGTGACGGACTATTTGAATGAGACCGGTCTGCAAAGCTATCTGGACCAGATCGGCTTCAATTTGGTAGCCTATGGGTGCACGACTTGTATCGGCAACAGCGGTCCCTTGGCACCGGAGATAGAATCCGCGATCAAAGAGGGTGAACTGATCGCCGCCTCGGTCCTTTCGGGCAACCGGAATTTTGAAGCCCGCGTTCATGGGTCTATCAAATCGAACTTTCTCATGTCGCCACCGTTGGTGGTCGCGTACGCCCTCGCTGGTCGAGTGGATATTGATCTGTACAACGATCCCATCGGCCAAGGGTCTGACGGGAAGGATGTCTATTTGAAGGATATTTGGCCGTCTAATGAGGAAGTCGCTAACGCGATCCGGACGGGTTTAAAAACGGAGATGTTCGGTAATCAGTATTCCAATGTCGCTAGTTCTAATGAGGAGTGGACTCAGATCGAGTCGTCAACGGGGGCGATTTACCAATGGAATCCAGAATCTACATACATACATGAACCACCGTTCTTCGATGGATTCTCAATGAGTGTGGGAACGATCCAGCCGATCGTAGGCATGCGTCCACTGGCGATTATGGGAGACTCCGTAACCACGGACCATATTTCTCCGGCAGGCGCGTTCAAACCGGAGACTCCTGCAGGCCAGTTTCTTCAGTCTAAAGGGGTTGAGCCGAAAGATTTCAATTCCTATGGATCCCGTCGCGGTAATGATTTAATCATGACACGCGGCACCTTTGCCAATGTTCGTATCAAAAACCAATTGCTCGACGGGGTTGAGGGTGGTTACACCAAGTACTTCCCGAGCGGCGAAACCATGAGCATTTTTGATGCTGCCATGAAATATCAACAAGACAACACACCGCTTGTTGTTCTCGCAGGCAAAGAGTACGGCACTGGATCGTCACGCGACTGGGCAGCTAAGGGCACCCGCTTGCTGG